>JAYVBB010000431.1:0-2584 GCA_043750715.1 Pseudomonadota bacterium
GAAGGCGGCAGCGGCCCGTCGTTCCTCGCCGCCCAACGCAACAAGCTGTTCGTGATGGAACAAGGCGCGCCCGGCGCGCCCGGCGACGACTACATCGCAACCTACGACATCGCATCGGGTCAGCTCGACGGCCGCGAGCCGCTGGAAGGCTCGGCCAACGAGCTCGTGGCCTGGGGCGACAAAGTCTGCATGTCTCTCAGCTTTTCGAACAAGATTCAGTGCGGAAAACCTGACACGAAAGAATGGCTCGAAGCCGCGTCCGGCATCTCCCCGTGGGGCTTGACCGTCGGCCATGATCAGCTGTGGGTGCTCTCGCGCGGCGAAGCCGACGTCGAAGTGCCGATGGTGATCACGTACGGCATGCAGAACGGCGTCCTGACCCGGCTGGCGGCCTGGAAGCTCCGCGGCTTGCCGAATCTCGACCTGCCACGCTCGGTTGGGTACGATGCGCAAACGAAGACGCTGCTCGTACGCGGGATCCGCTCGGTCTACGCGATTCCCGTCGTCGACTGATTCAGTCGCGGTGATTGACGACCAGGTACGGATCGGTGATCCACGTTTGCACGATGTACCTGGTCGACTTCGCTTTTAGAACTTCGTGCGGATGGGTGTAGCCCACGGGGAAGATCACGGCCCGCCCTTCGGCGGGCTTTATTTTCATCTTCTGGCGCGGAAAGCTCGTTTCGCCCCCGCCCTTCACGTCGTTCAGGTAGAAAAGCACGGTGGCGATGCGCAGGCCGTTCTGGGGAGCCACCGCGCATTGGCCGTCGATGTGGAGGATGCAGGTGTCGCCGACGTCGTAGCGCGACATCACGTAACCGTCGTCCGTCCACTCGTGGTAGGTGCCGTGTGCCATTTTCACAGGAAGCTTGAAGTAGTCTTCCAGGAGCTCGTTCACGACCTGGCAGATCTGGGCGTTCACCATCATCCAGTCCTTGCATTTGGACAGGTTCAGGTAATGCCGCGTACTGTAGTCGGGCTGGGGGTCGGGCCTGACGCGCTTGTCCTTTTCGAACTTGGCGATCAGCTGCCGGCAGAACTCCGGGCTCAACACTTTCTCGACGATTTTGATATGCTGCGTCACGGGAGGGCCTTATATGCTAGTTGCCGTTCTCGGCGCCAGCCCCAAGAAAGAGCGCTACTCGAACAAAGCCATCCAGATGCTAAGGTCCCATGGCCACAGGGTGATTCCTGTCAACCCGGCGCAAAAGGAGATCGACGGTTTGCCCGTCGTGGCGCGCCTGACGGACATCCAGCAGCCGGTCGATACCGTGACGGTTTACGTCGGACCCGCCCACATCGGGGCGCTCATTCCGGACATCGTGAAGCTGAATCCCCGGCGCGTGATCATGAATCCGGGCGCCGAGTCGGACGAGCTGGTGCGGGCGCTCGATCAGGCGAAGATCGAGCATGTCGAGGCGTGCACGCTGGTGATGCTGAGTACCAATCAGTTTTAAGGACTTCCGGCGGGGCATTGCATCTGCTTGAAGCCCCAAATCCGATTCGCGGCGGTGCTCCGGGCCATACGGCGATGAAGGGCTGCGTGTCCAAATCTTGGGCGGGACAGCACCGCGCTTTGCGTGGCGCACGGCCAGCCGAATGGGTCGATTCGAGGCAGCGTTGAAGAATCTAATTTTTACGTTCAGTCTGAACGTTGAGCGGTCCGAAGGACTGGCGCCCGGCATAGAGATTGTGGGCAGCGCAGTAACAGCGAAGGTTAGCGGGGTCCGTCGACTTGCCGCCGAGGGCGTAAGGCCGGACGTGGTCGATGGTCAGGTAGCGGGTTTCAGTGCAGCGGACACCGTCTTTTGAGACGAAGGTGCATCGCATGCCGGAGTCGGCGAAAACCCTGTCGGCCAAGGCGCGGCCTGGCTTTCTCGGCTCGATCAGGGGCGTCTTAGCCGTTGTCGGTTTCCTGGCGGAGACCGCTCTGGCCTTCGCCCTCTGTTGGCGCTTCTCGACGCGCCTCACTTTGTCGACCCTGTCCAAAAGCAGGTCAGCCGCCCGGTCACACACTTCGGCAAGCGTCTCCACGCCGAGGATTTTCTGGAGGCGTTCGAGCTTCTCCACTACGCGTTCATCGGCGTTGAACGACACCCGGTTCATGACGGGGGCGGAAGATTTCATCGCAGGGACGGTCGACCGGGCGGATGCCGGAGCGGTTTCAGATCGCTCTTCGACCAAAGCAAGCGCGGCAGGCGCAACGACGGCCTTCGACGCACCTACCCGCCGGATGACGTCACGCTTGGCGCCGGCTTTGGCGTTCGCCGGTTCGACGAGTCGCTGAACCTCCCGCGCCGTCTTCCCCGCGGCAGCAGCCAGGAGCTCGAGTTGGTTGTCGTCGGTGAGCCCACGCGCCAAATCCGAAGCCGTCCCCAGGTTGAGCCGGCCGTCTTCGAGCATCGCCAGCAAGGCCGGATACTTCCGTGACGCCCGCGCGACGTTCACTCGCCGGGTGCTGGTGCCTTCTGAAAACAACAGACGGCGCCGGCAGAAGGTATGGATGGCCAGCTCTTGCAAACGAGTGCTGGTTAACTCAAAAAGGTATTCGGCAAAGAATGCCCTTTAAACAAGAGAGGCCATC
>JAYVBB010000432.1:0-14975 GCA_043750715.1 Pseudomonadota bacterium
CGGCGGACGTCGGCAACGTCCTGGGCTGCGCCGCCATCCCTTGATCCGGTTCACTTTACCGAAACGTCAACCCGACGCGATTCACAGAAAGTTCTGATCTTCACCGGCCACGAACCGGCGCTGGCTTGCACGCAGCAGTGATTCCCTGCCTCAGCCGCGCTGGACCTGTTCCAGCGTCTGCTGCAGGTAGGCCCGGATCTGTTCGGCTTCCGGCACGAGGCACGTGCCGTCCTGTTTCAGGACCGATTCCCATTTCCAATACCCCGGCGTCCGCTCTGGAAGCTGGGGATTTCTTTTCCAGTACCAAAGACGGTTTTGGCGCATGGGGTAGGGGAGCTCGACGGCAGCGTCGCTATAGTCGTTGGTCCAGAGGTAGAACTTGTTCGTGTAGAGCTGGTCGTGGCCGAGCTCGATGATCTGCTTCAGCACCGGTTGCTCGGACGCCACGAACGCCTGGAGCGCGCGGAATGCCTGGGTTGCGCAGGCAATCGCCGCCGGCGAAGCGGACGCGGGATTCGGCTCGGTGTCGCCCGGTTCGGGAATGCCGGCTTCAGGGTAGAACCCCCAGAGCACGTCGGCCGGATAACTGATGTCGGTCGTGCCGTGGTACGGCCAGTATTCGGCGCTCGTCAGAATGAGGCCGTTGCTTTCGAAGGCCTGCATTTCCATTTGGTCGGCGGCCTGGGCCGTCGTTGCGAACAAAACCGTGAGCAGAACCAGCATCGTGTTTTTCATTCGCTACCTCCCGTAAGCGCTCAAAATAGCGTCCCAACGTCCTGATTCCTAGACAAAAATCCGTGGACCTCAAGACCTTGCCCCGACAGCCGAAAGTGTCTCCCCGACGGGAGAACCGGTCGCTTTGGCCGGCCCGCTATAGAGGGGGATTCATGCATACCGGGGAAGTGAAGACGTTGCTGGTGCCGCCGCCGCCGCCCAAAGCTCGACGGCGCACAAGGTCCTTCGAGTACCAGGAGTCCGAGGTGGAGCGCGATCTCAGCGACCACGTCGAACGGGCGTTGTCGGGAGGCTGCGACTTTCCGACGCAGCCGCTGACGCAAATGGAAGCGCAGGACCTCACAAAGAGGCTCCGCCGGATCTATCTGCGGATATTCGGCAAGGGGGGCATGATCATCTGAGGCCGTGCTTTATGAGGCACAGTTGGTCTCGGAAAGGCGCGCCGGCGAATCCCTTGGGCGGGCTCGCCGGCCGTTTTTTCGTCGTTTGAGCGTTGGCACGCTCTGTGCTCTTCGACATTCCCAGCGCGCCCGTCATTCCCAGCGGCGCGTAGCGACGCGCTGGGAATCTAGAGGAGCCTCGATGCTGAAGTCGATCTTAGTCTTATTTGCCGCGTCCACCGCCACCATGGCCCACGCCACCACCAGCATGGAAAACCGCAAAGACCAAGCCGTCCAACTCATGGTCGGCTCTTACGGCTACTCCGTCGGCCTGCTCACCTCCGACAACCGCATCGTCGAGTTCGGCTACTCGGGCCTCGAAGTCGACCGCAAGAAAGAGGGCGAGGTCAATGACGAGGAAGACCGGTGGTCCCAGTCCCTGTTCCTGCATTCCAAGTTTTTTCACGGCAACAGCTTCCACACGACGTGGGGCGTTTCGTGGGAAGATTCGGGCTTCGGCGACACGCCGTACCACCAGTCGGAGCGCTCGATGGCTTTCCTCGACGGAGCGCTCGGCAACCAGTGGTGCTGGCGGCATTTCACGCTTGGCGCCGACTGGGTGGGCGTCAGCGTTCCCGTCTTCGAGCGCGTCCGCGTGTCGAAAGAAGGCGACGCCACCGACGAGGGGCGCCGGACCCGCATCGCGACGCGCGAGTGGCACGGCGTCGACGTTCACTACCTGACGCTTTACGCCGGCCTGGCTTTCTAGAACCGCGGAGGCGCCGAGAGTTTTACCGCGTACTCCGCGGTGAAAAAAACTCCGCGCCCCCGCGTTCCTCAATTCGCCGGTTCAACCACTGTGATCAGCATCGGCACGTAATTGATCGGGTCGCCTTCGCCCCCGCCCAGATACGAATACAACGGGTCGTTTTTCCCGATCGTGCGCGTGATCCGGGTCGGACCGTCGCCGTGACAATCTCGTTTGGCGAACACGACGCCGACCCCCATGTCACGGTTGCCGGAGTCGTCGATGGTCTGGACGTAGGCCTCGAATTCGACTTCCTTGCACGGGGCGGTGAAGGTCGCGACCAGCTTGTCGCCTTGGCTTTGCAGGTCGACCGGTGCTGCGAGGAAGCCGCCGCCGCCGAGGCGGATGGGCTCGAACGTCACGCCGCCTCCGAACTCGTGACCGCTCGCTTCGCCGGACGGCAGCACGGCCTGGGTCGTTTGGACCGGACCCGGCTTGCAGCGGCTGACCGGGTAGACGACGCCGACGTGGATCGCGAAGTCTCCGCTGTCGTCCCGGTGGCCGACGAAGCTTTCGAAGTCGTGCTCGGCGCAGGGAGCGGAGTAGCGGACGAGAGCGGTACCGTCGCCCTGCATCGTCACCGCGTCGGGCTGGACCAGGCGGTAGGCGCCGGGCGGCTCCGGTTGGACCCGATTTGCGGGCGCGGAGGTGAGCGGCTCGCCATTGACGGATGAGTCGCTACCGGTTGTGCGGCAACCTTGGCTAAATCCAGCGGTCAGCGCGTAGGCGACGACGAGGCGTTTCATCGGAGGATCCCGTTCAGAAATTCGCGATCGTCATGCCGCCTTCGATCGACGAGATCGAATGCGTCTTCTGGTCGTAGACCGGGTGCACGACGAAGCCCTCGTTTGGGACCTGACCCATCGCGAGCGTGTTGGTGTTCGGCTCGCCGGTGTCCGAGAGGCCGGGCGAGAAGATGATGTAGGTTCCGAGCGCCGAGCCGCCGATGAAGCCGAGCGAGGCTCCCATTGCGACGTAGCGCAGATTTTCCGACGGGTTTTCTTGAAAGGCGAGCATCGCGGTACCGAGGGCGGCGCCGAAGGCCGCGCAGTAGCCGGCCGTCACGAAGAGATCCTGGAAGCGCTCCTCGGTGCCTTGGGCACGGGCGGTGCCGGCGTTGACGCTCAGGAAGCCGATGCAGAGGCAAAGGACCAATGACCTGAAGGCGGCGGCAAAGCGCATGACGATTCCTCTCGGGGATGGGATTGGCGATCTAGGGATCTAGGTAGGTATGTAATTCCCATTATAACGGGGCCAACTCTGCCTTGTCATCCCACGCAGGCGGCCCCGAAATCCATGTGGCCGAACTCCTTGGGTTCCGGAGCGCCTTTTAGCGGTTTGGCGTCTGGGACGCCCGACTGTCCCCCTTCTCATTCCCGCGATGGGAAGGGGGACGGTCGAGCGTCCCATTTACGGGGGCAAACCCATGAGATCACGGATTGACTTTGAATCTCAGGTAGCCTATTTATGTCAGGCACCCGCTACCAAACTCCATCGAATCATCCCTCAACCTCCAGTTTTTTCAATCACCTACCTCGAAGCGAGATCCCGATGTCCGAAGCGACACCGCCCAAGGCCACTAAAAAAGTGAAAGACCCCGCGCCGCCTCTCGTCGAAGAGGTGATGCCGCCGACCGACTCCAGCGTTCCGACGATCAATCTGACGGAACTGAAGAACATCCGGATCCCTGACCTCAACAAGATGGCCAAGGACCTCGGCATCGACGGTGCTTCCAACATGCGCAAGCAGGAGGTCATCTTCGCCCTCCTCCAGGCCCAAGCCGAGCGCGGCGGGGTCATTTACGGCGAAGGCGTCCTCGAGACGCTGCCGGACGGTTTCGGCTTTCTCCGCGCCCCCGACTACAACTACCTTCCGGGTCCGGACGACATCTACGTGTCGCCGTCCCAGATCCGTCGCTTCAACCTCCGCACCGGTGACACGGTCTCGGGCCAGATCCGGCCGCCGAAGGACTCGGAGCGCTATTTCGCCCTCCTCAAGGTCGAAAACGTCAACGGTTCCGCGCCCGACCCGGAATTCGACAAGATCATTTTCGACAACTTGACGCCTCTCTATCCCATGGAGAAGTTCAAGATGGAGTGGAACCCCAAGAACCTGTCGACCAGGATCTTGGACATGCTCTGCCCGATCGGCAAAGGCCAGCGTTCGCTGATCGTGGCGCCGCCCCGGACCGGTAAGACCGTCCTTCTCCAGGACATCGCCTCCGCCCTCGCCAAGAACCATCCCGACGTCGTCCTCATCGTGCTGCTCATCGACGAGCGCCCGGAAGAGGTGACGGACATGGAACGCTCGGTGCGCGGCGAGGTCATCAGCTCGACCTTCGACGAGCCGGCCCAGCGCCACGTTCAAGTCGCGGAAATGGTGATCGAAAAGGCGAAGCGCCTCGTCGAACACAAGAAGGACGTCGTGATCCTGCTCGACTCGATCACCCGTTTGGCCCGTGCGTACAACTCCGTCGTGCCGCCGTCGGGCAAGATCCTCTCCGGTGGTGTCGACTCGAACGCCCTCCACAAGCCGAAGCGCTTCTTCGGTGCGGCCCGAAACATCGAGGAGGGGGGGTCTTTGACGATCATCGCAACCGCTCTTGTCGATACGGGGTCGAGGATGGACGAGGTCATCTTCGAAGAGTTCAAAGGTACGGGCAACATGGAGATCCACCTCGACCGTAAGCTCTCGGAAAAACGGACCTTCCCGGCCATGGACATCAACAAGTCCGGCACCCGTAAGGAAGATCTGCTCTTGCCTAAAGACGTGCTTAATCGTATGTGGATTCTCCGGAAATTGCTCCAGCCCTTGAATCCGGTCGATGCCATGGAGTTCCTCCAGGACAAGCTCGACAAGACCAAGACCAATACGGAATTCCTCGATTCGATGAACGGCTAAGGCCTTAAGGAAAGATAGAAGTCATGAAAGAAGGTATCCACCCGACGTACGGCGTTTCGAAAGTTTCCTGCGCTTGCGGCGCCAGCTTCGAGACGAAGTCGACGCGCCCGGAAATCAAGCTCGAGATCTGCAGCGCCTGTCACCCGTTCTTCACGGGTAAAGTGAAACTGATCGATACCGCCGGCCGGATCGAGAAGTTCCAGAAGAAATACGGGAAGAAGTGAAGGGACGTCACTCCCAGCGGCGCGAAGCAACGCGCTGGGAGTCTAGATTCCCAGCGGCTCGCCTGGTGGCGCGCCTGGGAATGACGGATTGTCATGTTTGACAACCTCGAAGGCGTCGTTCGGCGTTTTTATGAAATCGAAGACGCGCTTGCCTCCGGCCAGCTGAAGTCCAACGATCTCACGCGCATGACGAAAGAGCGCGCCTCCATCGAGGAGCTCGTCGTCACGTACCAAAAGTACAAGGCTCTCCAGCAAAGCCGCGACGAAGCGAAGGCGATGTTCGAAGAGGACGACGCCGAGATGCGCGCGCTCGCGAAGGTCGAGCTCGACGCCGTCGAGTTGCAGATCACGGCGACCGAAAAGCATCTGATCTATCTGTCTTTACCGAAAGACCCGAACGACCAGAGGAACGTATTGCTCGAGATCCGCGCCGGTACCGGCGGCGACGAAGCGTCGCTGTTTTGCGCCGACCTCTTCCGGATGTATTCCCACTATGCCGACAGCCAGCGCTGGCGGACGGAGATCCTGAGCTCGAGCGACGGCAACGCCGGCGGCTTCAAGGAAGTCATCGTCCTGGTGGAAGGCAACGCCGTGTTCAGCCGCCTCAAATTCGAGAGCGGCGTGCACCGCGTCCAGCGCGTCCCCGCCACCGAGAATCAAGGCAGGATTCACACGAGCGCGTGCACGGTCGCCGTGCTCCCCGAAGCCGACGACATCGACATCCAGCTCAATCCCGCCGACGTCGAGATGACCGCGACGCGGTCTTCCGGCTCCGGCGGCCAGCACGTCAACACCACCGACTCCGCCGTGCGCCTCGTACACAAGCCGACCGGACTCGTCGTCGAGTGCCAGGACCAACGTTCGCAGCACAAAAACCGCGACAAGGCGATGAAGGTTCTCAAGGCCAAGCTGTTCGAAAAGGCCGAGCAGGAGCGCGACAGCGCGATGAGCGCTTCACGCAAGAGCCAGGTCGGATCCGGCGACCGTTCCGAACGCATCCGGACCTACAATTTCCCGCAGGGTCGTTTGACGGATCACCGAATCAACCTTACCCTCTACAGGCTCGATTCCATCATGGAAGGCGACATCGGCGAGGTCCTGGACGCCCTCGGCACGCACCACACGACGGAGCTCCTGAAGCAGGAGCTGGCGGGCAAGATATGAGCGACGAGATCCGTCAACCCGAAGCAGCCTGGACCGTCGGAAGGGTCATGACCTGGTCGGCCGAGTTCCTGAAGGATCGGGGCATGGCCGAGACGCCGCGCCTCGACGCCGAGCTGCTGCTGGCGCACGCCCTCGGGTGCACGCGGATGCAGCTCTACACCGCCTTCGACAAGCCCCTGTCTACCAAGGAAAGAGAGCCCTTCCGGGATTTCCTGAAGCGCCGCGCCGCCGGCGAACCTGTCGCCTACATCGTCGGCCAGAAAGAATTCATGTCGCGGACGTTCGCCGTCTCGCGCGACGTGCTGATCCCGCGCCCGGATACCGAAGTGCTGGTGGAAGCCGTCCTGTCGTTCGCCAAACGCCCCGACATCGGCGCCCTGGCGATTCTCGACGTCGGCACCGGCTCGGGTTGCATCGCCGTGTCGCTGGGGCTCCGCCTGAACGAAGCCAAAGTCACGGCCTGGGACGTCGACGAGAACGCCCTCGCGTTAGCGGAAGCGAACGCCGTCCGCCTCGGCGCGGGCAACGTCCAATTCGAAGAAAAGGACGCGCTCGATCCCGCCAACTGGCAAAAGGGCGAGGGCAAGTTCGACGTCATCGTGTCGAATCCGCCTTACATCGGCCGCGCGGAAGAATCCGCGCTCGCGAAATCGGTGAAGGACTTCGAGCCGCACCGCGCTCTGTTCGCCGACGCCGAAGGTTTGGAATTTTACCGCATGTTCGCCGACTACGCTTCGCTGAGGCTGCGCCCGGAAGGCCGCATCTACTGCGAGATCGGATCGACGCAGGCCGACGCCGTGAAAGGCCTGTTCACGGAAGCCGGCTGGCGCGACGTCGTCGTGCTGAAGGACTTCGGAAAGCACGACCGCGTCGTCATGGCAAGCCGCCCGAGGAAGGGCGCCCGCGCCGAGGACTCCCCGTGAGTCGCCCGGTGGTGCCGGCTCCCACGGCCGAGGAAAAGCTACCCCCTCAGCAAATGCGGCGCTTTCTCCGCTTCAACGCCGCCTTGGTCGGGCTGCTCGTCTTCACGGGCTCGGTCTATTTCTCGCTGCTCGTTCCGATCCTCGTCGCCGGCTTCATGACCTATCTCCTTTTGCCTTTGGTGGAAGGCCTTGCGCGCCACAAAGTGCCCCGGACGCTTGCCGTGGTCGCGATCGTCCTAGGCTTCGTCGGCGTCGCCATCGCCGTCACCGTGCGTGTCGTGCCGATTCTCTATGCGCAGGTCCTGCTCCTGATTCAACTGATCCCGACGGCGATCAACACCGTGATGGACAGCTGGCTTCCCCACATGGAGAGCTACGTCACTGAACTGGGTTTCATGAAGGCCGAGGAAGTGCATCGCCTCTTCTCGGAGTTCAGCGTGCTCGGCCGGCTCGAATCGCAAATCCAGGCTGGCGTCGCCCAGCTCTGGCGCACGGGCACGTCGCTGGCCGGCGGCATGCTTTACCTCGTCCTGATTCCGACGCTGACGTTCTTCATGCTGAAGGACTACAAAGATCTCTCGCAAGGTCTGAAGAGCCTGATCCCCGTCGACCTGGTGGAGCCCACCGGCCGCATGGTGCATCGCATCAACCTGACGCTGCGCGCGGTGCTCAAGGGCCAGGCGATCGTCGCGGGCATTCTGATGGTGCTCTACGTCATCGGTTTGAGCATCGTCGGCCTGACGTCGTCCGTAGCAATCGGTGTCGTCGCCGGCGTCTGCCGGATCATTCCGTATTTCGACGTCATCGTCGGCGGCATCCTGAGCACGATCGTGCTGCTCTCGGACTTCGGCGGCTGGAGCCACGTGCTGAGCGTCGTCCTGGTGTTCCTGATTGTGCAGGCGATCGACGGGGCGTTCATCACCCCCGCCGTCGTCGGGGACCGCGTCGGCCTGCATCCCGTCGTCGTCATCCTGACGGTGATCGCCATGGCGGACTGGCTCGGCTTCTGGGGCGTCCTCCTCGCCATTCCCGCGGCCGCGATCACGAAGGTGTTGATCGAGTCGACGATCCCGTATTATCGGGCATCGAGGGTCTTTCAGCCGCCGCCCAAGGATTTCTGAGGCGCCGCGGGGTAGAGCAGTCCGCAAAGGAAGAACGCGACGCCGAGACCCGCCACGACCCAGAAGATCGGGTGCAGCGCGTTGCCGAGCACCGTGTGCAGCTGCTTCAGAACCAGGGGATCGAGGTTCACGCCGTGCAGCGGGCCGAGCAGCTCATTGATGACTTTCGGCGACAGGTCGCCGTCGTCGAGCAGCGACAGTGCCAGGTAACCGCCGAGGACGCCGACCACCATCGTGCCGCCGATCGAGCGGAAGAACATCGTGCTAGCCGTCGCGACGCCGCGCTGCTCCTTCGGCACGCTGGTCTGCACGGACAGCAACAATGCGGTATTGGTCAGGCCCATTCCGATACCGAAGGCGAACGTCGCGCCGTAGATCGGAGCCAGCGGCCAGTAGTGTGCCATGCCGAAGGCGATGGCGATGGTCGCAAGCATCGTCAGGAACGTGCCGAGAAACACGAAGCGGCGAAATCCGTAGCGGGTCACGAGGCGTCCCGTGATCGTGCTGGCGATCGGCCAGCCCACCATCATCGGCGTCAAGGCCGCGCCGGCTTCCGTCGGCGAGCCGTTGGCGGCGCCCTGTACGTAGAGCGGCAGATAAGTTACGAGCGAGAACATCGCGCCGCCGGCGAGCGCTCCGATGACGCTCGCCGTCGCGATCAGCCGGCTCGAGAACAGTTTCATCGGAAGCAGCGGCTCGGGAACGCGCTTCTCCGTATGGATGAAAGCAAAGAGCAGCAGGATGCCCGCGGCGCCCAGCTCGCCCGCGTGAACTCCGCCGGCTGCTGTCAGCAATGAGAGGCAACTGGCCGTTAGAAGTGCGGCGCCGAGCCAGTCGAGCGAGCGCTTCTTCTTTTCGAGGTTCTCGCGGTAGCTGGTCACGAGCAGGACGGTCGCGGCCAGACCGAAGGGAATGTTGACGAAGAAAATCCAGCGCCAGGACGTCGCCGCGACGATGAAGCCGCCGAGCAAAGGGCCGGAAATCCCGGCCAAGCCCCAAATCGCCGAGAAATAACCCTGAACTTTGGCGCGTTCCTTCAGAGTGAACAAGTCGCCGATGATGGTGAGCGACGTCGTCTGAACGGCTCCGGCGCCCAGTCCCTGGATCGCGCGGAAGAGAATCAGCTGGTAGATGTCGCCGACGGTGCCGGAAAGCGCCGAGCCGATCAGGAAGAGCGCGAGCCCGGAGAGCATCACGGGTTTTCGCCCGTAAAGGTCGGCGAGCTTGCCCCAGATCGGCACCGTGATCGTCGACGTCAGCATATAGACCGTGAAGATCCACGCGTAGAACTCGACGCCGCCCAGGTCTCCGATGACCGTCGGCATGGCGGTCGACACCGCGGTGGCTTCCATCGCCGACAGGAACATGGCCAACATCAGAGCCACGACCGTTAATCGACGATTGGTTTCCCGCATCCACGACCTCTTTTCACCAATAGTCTTCTGAGGCCCCCGAAAGGTCCATAGCTACAAATCGCTCCTCAACTTCCTTTGATCATAGGCTATTTGCCTCCCTCGAAGGCCGTGGACGATCCCCAGGCCGTATGGTACGAAACGCTATCTGAAAATGGTGATGGTGGAACCCCTCTGAGATGACTGACAAGCGGCTATCTGAACTGGCGAAATCGCTGAAGCGCGAGTACCTCCCGAACCACGTGGCCATCATCATGGACGGCAACGGCCGTTGGGCGAAAAGCCGCGGTAGGCCGCGGGTCTTCGGGCACCGCAAAGGTGCCGACAGCGTTCGCGCGGTCCTCCAAACCGCCGACCAGCTAGGCATCAAAGTCCTGACTTTGTTTGCTTTCAGCGAGGAAAATTGGGGCCGTCCGGCGCACGAGGTGCGGGCGATCATGACCCTTTTGAACACTTACCTGCTTTCGGAACGCGAAGAGCTGAAGGCGAACAACGTCCAGCTGCGGAGCGTCGGCAATCACGACCGCCTGCCTCCCAAGACCCTGAAGATCCTCCGCGACACGGAAGAGTACCTGTCCTCGAATTCCGGCTTGGTGCTGAATCTCGCCATTTCCTACGGCGGCCGCACGGAAATCGTCGACGCCACGCGCGCCATCGCCCGCCGCGTCCAGTCCGGCGAGCTGAATCCCCAGGACATCAATCACGACACTTTCAAAGCGACCCTCGCCAACTGGGATCTACCTGATCCGGACCTGCTGATCCGTACGTCCGGCGAGCAGCGCATCTCGAATTTCCTGCTCTGGCAGATGGCCTACACGGAGTTCTATTTCACCGACGTGCATTGGCCCGACTTCGGTGAGGATCAGCTGGTGCACGCCCTTCAGGAATACACTCGCCGCCAACGCCGCTTCGGTCTGGTGGACGACGGTGACCCCGCGCTCGAAGCGGGCGTGGCGTCTCCCGCTCTATGAACCAAAAGGCCAAGGGCGGCCTCAAGACCCGAGTCATCACGGCGCTGACGCTTCTGCCCCTGGTGTTGGCGGCGTTCGTCTTCGGTCCGGAGTGGTTCGTTGTCGTTTTTCTGCTCGTCTGCATTTCGCTGACCGTGTTCGAGATCTCTTTCATGCTGATCCCCGCCTTCGAGCAACGGCTCGCGCACCACGGCCAGACCGTGCACCTGGACGAGCACGGCTCGTTCGGCGGCCGGATTCCGAAGGAAGCCTATATTTTTCCGGGCGTGACGATCGCGCTCGGCTGGCTCGCGATGCTCGGCAGTGCCTGGACCGACGCCACGGCCGGCGCCTCGATCGGCTGGATGGCGCTCGGCGTGATCACGGCGCTGCTCATCGGCACGTTCTCTTCCCGCACCATCGATCTCGCGGCGGCGCGCGCTTTCGGCATTCTGATTTCGTTCTGCTATGGCGTGCTGCCGTGGCTGGTCGCGTGGCAGCTTTATCTCATGGCGCCGCACGCGCGTTACATCCTGCTCGTCATGACGGTTACCTGGCTCGGCGACACCGGCGGCTACTTCGGAGGGCGCTACCTCGGAGGCAAGATCTTCGGCGACCACAAGCTCGCCCCGGTCATCTCTCCGAAAAAGACCTGGGAAGGGTTCTTCTCCGGCTTGGCGCTGAGCGTCGTCGGCGCGCTCGTGCTCAACCTCGTCTTCCTCGGCGAGCTCGGCAGCACGGCACTCCTTATTAAGATCGGCCTCATCGGCGGAGCGGCCGCCGCCGTCGGCGACCTGGTCGAGTCGACTTTCAAGCGATTCTCAGGGGTTAAAGATTCAGGCTTCATCATTCCGGGCCACGGTGGCTTCCTCGACCGGATCGACGGCATCCTCTTTGCCGCTCCGGTCATTTGGGCTATCCTGTACTACTTCCGGTAACCGATTTCCCTCGTTAGGGAAATCGTCCTGAGGCCCAAGCCGAAGGATCTCTCCCCAAGGTCGAAAATTGAGCGACTTCCTGAGTCATCCGGTCCCCGCCGTCGTGATCCTGCTGGGACTGCTCGTGTTCTTCCACGAGCTCGGCCACTTCGTCGTCGGACGGCTTTGCGGCATCGCCGTCGAGACGTTCTCGATCGGCTTCGGGCCGCGCATCTTCGGCTTTACGCTCCAGGGCACCGAGTACCGGGTGAGCTGGATCCCGCTCGGCGGCTACGTGAAGTTCGCGGGCGCCCATCCGAGCGAAGAAGTGCCGGCCGGTCTCCCAGGCAAAGCCTTCATCAAAACGTCACTCGGCAAACGGGCGCTGACCGTCGTCGCCGGACCCTTCGCCAACTTCGTCCTGGCCGTGCTCGTCTACACGATCCTCGGCATGGATGGCATTCCCCATCCTCCGCCGCTCATTGGTGACGTGATCGAAGGCAGCGCCGCGATGCGCGCCGGAATCCAGTACGGCGACCGCTTCGTCCAGATCGACGACCGCAAGATCGTCACCTGGCGCGACCTCGAGGAAAAAATCTCGACGTCCCCCAAGAAAACCCTGACCGTCACGGTCGACCGCGCCGGCGGTCCCGTTGAGATCCGCCTGACTCCCGAAGAGATCAAGACGACCGACATGCTCGGCCGTCCGTTGACGATCGGCCGGGCCGGCATCGCGCTGGGCCGCATGCCTCCGATCCTGACCGTGCTCGGTTCCGACTCCGCCGCAGGCAAAGCCGGAATCAAGACCGGCGACCGCGTCGTCGGCATCGACGCCTTCCCGGCGTTCGAAGCGATGATCCGGAAGACCCAGACCGACCCGGCCGCGACCACGCTCACGATGCAAGTGCAGGCGACCACCCCGCCTCATGACACCGGTGCTGACGCGCGCACCCAGGAAGACGCCGTCGTCTCGGGCCAGCCGCGCACGGTGACGCTCGACGTTTCGAAGATCAAAGGCATGGCGCCGAGCGCCCCCGACTCCGAAGTGCTGGCGGTCCTCGGCGTGCGCGACAGCCAGCTGACTCTGGCGGAAGCCACCGACGGCGCCGCCGACGTGCTGCAGGTGGGCGACGTCGTGCAAAAGTGGAACGGCACGCCAGTGAAGGACGTCTTCGCGCTGCGCGAGCAGCTCATCGCCAATACCGCCAGCTCAGCGTCCCTTACCGTGCTGCGCGGCAATCAGTCGGTGGAAGTGACGCTGCCGCTCAAAGGCATCGAAACGCAGCGCCCGGAAGGCCCCGTCACCGTTTACACGATGCCGACGCTTTTCTGGGGCCAACCGGTCGAGCCGCCGCCGATCGTGGAGAAGTATGGCAATCCCTTCGAAGCCTTCGCTTTCGGCGTGCGGCAGACCGTGATCCAGACGAACGAGCTGATCGGCAACGTCGCGGCGCTCGTCACCGGCGACATTCCGCTCAAGGCGCTCGGCGGCCCGATGCTGATCGCCAAAGTTGCGGGCGACTCCGCGCGCCGCGGCTGGCAGACCTTCCTCGGCTCGATGGCGTTGATCAGCATCAACCTCGGGCTGCTCAATCTCTTCCCGATTCCCGTCCTCGACGGCGGTCAGCTCCTGCTCATGGGAGCCGAAGGCGTGAAGCGCCGTCCTCTCCGTGAAACCGCCGTGGAAAACTTTCAAAAGGTCGGCTTCGCGATGATCCTCGCGCTCGTCGTGCTGGCGACCTACAACGATCTCAGCCGGTTTTGGAAGTCGATGCTGGAGAGCGTGGTCGGCATCTTCCAATGACGCCAGTGCGCCCTCCTATTCTCGTCGTGGATTCGAGTCTCTCCGGCGTGTCGATGGCAGTAATTCGCCCGGGAGACGAGCGTCCGCTAGCCTTTGAGCTCCACGTCGAAAACATGGGTGCGGTGGCCGCGATCGCCGATCTCGCCGAGCGCGTGCTCGCCTCCGCCAAAGCGGGCGTCAAGGATCTCGGCGGCGTCGCCGTGTCGGTCGGCCCCGGATCCTTCACGGGGATCAAGGTCGGCCTGGCCTTCGTCTACGGTCTGCAGCAGGCCCGTCCGGAGCTGCCCGTCCTGGGCCTTTCGGCCGTGGAAGCGGCGGCCGAGCGCTACTTCATTCAGCAGGGGAGCGACTGTCCCATGGCGTTGTTCGTTCCCGCGACCCGCACGCACGGCTTCGTCGCCGTGCACGCGAAGGACGGCGCGCAAGCCGCGCGGCTCATCGACGTCAGCGGGGAAGAGGCCGGCCGTTTCGTCGAAAGCCTGCGCGAAGACACGCGCCTCGGCGTATTTTCGCGCTGGCCTCTTTGTGATTCCTTAACTAAGGAGAAGGGACGCTCGCTCCTCGAGCTCGCCCCTGCAAGCGTGTGCCAGGAAGCGATCTATGGTATGGCAAGGAGAGCGGTTCTTAATTGGCCCGACGGCTTTCAAACGGCCGCTCCGGCTCCCCGGTACCTCCGCCTCTCGACGGCGGAAGAACGCTTGCAAGAGCTGGCCGCGGGAACAGCGAAGGGAGCTTCGACCAAATGAAAAGACCTCGGATCGGCGGCGCCGTTTACATCCTCCCGAACCTTCTGACCACCGGTAACCTGTTCTTCGGTTTCTTCGCGATCATGAAAGCGCTCTCCGGCGAGTTCTTCTGGGCCGGCTCAGCCATCATCATCGCCGCGGTGTTCGACATGCTCGACGGCCGCGTCGCGCGCCTGACCAAAGGCACCAGCGAGTTCGGCGTCCAGTACGACTCGCTCTGCGACCTCGTCTCGTTCGGCTGCGCGCCGGCGATCATCATGTACCAGTTCGGCCTGAGTCACTTCGGCCGCATCGGCTGGATCGCCTGCTTCCTGTTCATGGCCTGCGGGGCTCTCCGGCTCGCCCGGTTCAACGTCCAATCCTCGATCGGCAAGGCGTCCGGCGATTTCACCGGCCTGCCGATTCCGATGGCCGCCGCCGTCGTCGCGACCTTCGCGCTGTTCATGAACGACCTCGCGTCGGATCAGGTGACGAACTCCTGGTTGACGAATCTCTACCAGAATTACATGTCGAGTCCGCAGGCCAAGGCGAACTTCATGATCGTCATGGCGCCGGCTCTGTCGCTCGCGATGGTCAGCAACATCGTCTATCGCTCGCACAAGGTGCTGAAGATCCGCGGCATCAAGCCGTTCCGCCTGTTGGCGGGGTTGGTCTTCGTCGTGGGCTTGATCGCGTACTACCCCGAAGCCGTCGGTTTTCTGTTCGCGGCGTTCTACGCCCTGAGCGGGCCGTTCGAATTCGCGATCGGCTGGAAGAAGGCGACGGAAGACGACGACATCTTCGAAACCGAGCAGGACGACTCGATCATGGAGCCGAGCGATCGTGCGGCGGAAGCGGCCGCGGCGAACGATCCAGTGGCGTCGCCGTTCAAGCCCCGTTGAATATGATTG
>JAYVBB010000433.1:0-9939 GCA_043750715.1 Pseudomonadota bacterium
TCGTCGAAGCCCGAATGACGTCGAAGAAGACGGCGATGTCCGGGGACGCGAAGCGCGGAGGATCGTAGGAGTTGCGGACGACGACTTGCATCACACCCAAGTTAAAAACAGTTGATAGCATGAGTTGATAGAGGACAAACAAAGAACCCGCCGTGTCGGCGGGTTCTTGTTTTGTTATGGTGCGGTCAAGAGGACTTGAACCTCCACGCCTTGCGGCACTAGTCCCTCAAACTAGCGTGTCTACCAATTTCACCATGACCGCGTTCGCACCAAAAACCACAGAACTCACGGGGCAGGAGCCGGAGCGGGCACCGGCGCAGGGGCCGGGGCGGTCGCTTGAGGCGCCGGAGTCGACGTCTCGCCCGATGCTGCCTTGAGTTTATCTTTCAAGCCGATGTCGCCCGTTTTACCGTGCATGACAGTCAGCGTGATCGAAGTAAGCATGAAAATGAAAGCCGCCCCGTACGTCAGCTTGCCGAGCAGCGAGGTCGCGCCCGTCGCACCGAAGACGCCGGCCGAGCTGCCGCCGCCGAAGGCCGCGCCGACACCGCCTTGGTTGCCGCCCTGGACGAGCACCACCAGGATCATGAACAGGGCCACGAGGACGTGAACGACTTGGATGAGGATCTGCAGCATGGCTCTCTAAGCTCCCTCTACGACTACGGTTCCCGCGTAAGGTCGCGAGTATAATCGAAGAGAATGGTGGCGTCTCCCAGAGTTGAACTGGGGACACGTGGATTTTCAATCCACTGCTCTACCAACTGAGCTAAGACGCCGTAGGTCCCTTGAAAGGGAGGCAAATATGTCATCGGGTTCTGGGTTAGTCAACGGTTAGTGTGAGCGACCCCCGTTTCGTGTTATCCCTTTCTTTTGAACGACTTGGCCCTAGCCTGAGGACGTCCGTTGGTCACCACCCGTACCCGCCCGCTCGTCATTGCCGGTCCCTGCGCAGCCGAATCCTATCAATTGATGGATACGGTCTGTACGGCCATGAAAAAGCTCGGAGACGAGCTCGGCTTCGACTACGTGTTCAAGGCCAGCTTCGACAAAGCCAACCGCACGTCGCTGGACGGCACGCGCGGACCGGGCATGGATCAGGCACTGACGTGGTTCGGCTATCTCAAAACGAAGCACAAAGTCAAAACGTTGACCGACGTCCATGAGACGCCGCAAATCGCCGCCGTCGCCAAAGTGATCGACGTGCTGCAGATTCCGGCATTCCTCTGCCGCCAGACGGACCTCGTCGCGGAAGCGGCGATGACCGGGCGCATCGTCAACATCAAGAAGGGCCAGTTCCTCGCTCCCGCGGCGATGGCTCACATCGTCGAAAAAGCCCGCGCGGCGGCCAAGAAGAAAGGCGTCGAGTCGGAAGTGCTGGTGACCGAACGCGGCGCAAGCTTCGGCTACGGGAACCTCGTCGTCGACATGCGCGCCTTTCCGATCATGGCGAAGGCGAAAGCGCCACTGATCCTGGACATCACCCACTCGACGCAGCTTCCCGCCGGCGGCGAAGGCGGCAAGACCTCCGGAGCCGAGCGGGTCTTCGCGCCGGTCCTGGCGCGCTCGGCCACGGCGACGGGCTACCTTTCGGGCTACTTCCTGGAAGTCCACACCGATCCGCCGAACGCGATCAGCGACAAGGACGCCCAGCTGACGATCAAGCAAGCGGAAGTCCTGCTACGCCAGATCATCCCGCTTTGGCACGCGTCGAAAGACTTCGCGAAGATCGACTCTCAGTTCGAAGGCTGATAACGCGCCAGCTGCGCGAGCGTTCCTTTGAGCATCGGCGAGGCTTCGGTCGCCTCGACGTGCGCGACGGCTTCCGCCAGCCGCGGATGGCCGGTGACCTTCATCGCGATCAGCGCATTGCGCATCAGCCCCTCGCGTTTGGCGCGCGTCATCGGCGTGCCGCCGAACATCCGCTCGTAGGTCGCCGCGTCCATCGTCGCGACGACATGGAGATCGGGCGTCGCCGGAATTCTCAGTAGGTCGGAGTCGGCGAGCGGCGCCGCCGCGCGATTGTAAGGACAGACTAGCTGGCAGATGTCGCAGCCGAAGACGTAATGCTTTAGCCACGGCCAGAACGCCTCCGGGATCTCGCCCCGATTCTCGATCGTCCAGTAGGCGAGGCATTTGTTGGCGTCGAGGCGGTATTCCTGATCCAGGGCCCCGGTCGGGCAATGCACCTGACACCGCTTGCACGTGCCGCAGCCGCCTTTTTCCCCCCGCTGCCCCGGGTCGACGGATGCTACGTCCCCGACAGGGAGTTCGAGGCTCGTCAGGATTTCCGCGAGCAGGAAAAAGCTCCCGCGCTTGGGTTCGATGAAGCAGGTGTTCTTGCCGATGAAGCCGTGACCGCCGCGCGCCGCCATGGCCCTCTCGAGCAACGGCGCGGAGTCGACGACCACGCGCCCGACCGCCTGGGCGTCGAAGCGGGCATGCAGCGCCGCGAGGATCTCCTCGCCCCGGCGCCACAGAACCTTGTGGTAGTCCTTCAGCCTCGCGTACTGCGCGATGCGCGGCACGACGTCGCCCCGGGGAGCGTGCACGTCGCCCTGGTAGTAGTTGAGGCCTACGACCACGCACGTCTTGGCGCCGGCAAGCAGCCCGCGCGGATCCGCGCGCAGGTTCCGGTTCTGCTCGAGGTAACTCATGCCCGCATGCCGGCCTTCGTCGAGCCAGGCGGTAAAGCGAGGGAAGTCGCCTTCGGGCCCGAGGGCCGCGACCCCGAAAAAGGCCAGGCCGCGACCCGCGACGAGCGCTCCGACTTCTTCCCAAATTTTGCTTTTATTCTGCATTGTTAAAGATGACTTAAAAGATCCTTACGGTGACACGGAGACAATAGTCAAATATAATCACACTTCACCCCCGCAGCCCCGTTTCGCAAAGGTTCTAGGTAGCCCACTTGTCCCCGTCTCGTAAAATCCTGATTTTGAGCGTGCGCCGGCCCTTCTCGAGCCTGAAGCCCCGCTACGTCAAACTCATGGTGCATCTCCTCCGCTTCCTCGGCTTCAAGATCGCGACCGTCTCGGACGCGCTGGCCTCGAAGGAAGGCCGTTATGCCTGCTTGACCTTCGACGGCGCCGACCGCGAGATTTACCGCTCGCTCGAGCCGACCCTCAGCCTGATGCGCGTCCCGGCGAGCGTCTTCGTCGCGACCCGCGACCTGACCCGGAACATGCCGCACCATCCGGGCCGTAATGGCCCGAGCCAGATGTCCTGGAAGCACCTCCGCACCCTGACCGAGCGCGGCTGGGAAGTCGGCACCCTCGGCCACGACGCCGTCGACCTCACGCAGAAGAGCTCGAGCGACCAGCGCAAGCTGATTGCCCGCGCCCGCGACGTCATGGGCGAGAATTTGGGCGCAAAGCCAAACGTCTTCGCTTACCCGTTTGGCGCCTACGACGCGACGACGCTCAGCGTCGTCAAAGAAGAAGGCTTCACGGCGGCGCTGACTCTGAAGCGCGGCGTCAACGACGGCGAACCGGAGGCGCTGCACTTGCGCCGCATGCCGCTGACCGCCAACCTCTTCCGCGACACTCTCACCATAGTGAAAACTCTGGCCGCGCCTTGAGCCAACCCCTCGGCGTCCGGTAGAATTTTACAAACACTTGGGGGGATCATTATGTTCCGCATTCTCGGAATCGTATTGGCATTGTCATTCGGCAATGCTCAGGCGCACCCGACGCAGGGTCACGACTTGAACGTCTTTACCGTCGTGAAGCTGAAACTCGGCAAGGACAAGGCGACGATGAAGCGCCTGGCCGACGAAGGCTACGACGTGGCCGGCGTCGACCTGGAGAACGACACCTTCGACGTGCTCCTCCACGACGCGGGAGACCAGCTCCAGCTGACGGCAATGGGCCTCGAGATTCTCTCCAGTGAAGCCATCGACACCTCGTTCGCTCCCGACGCGAACTACAAGACGCCGGACGAAATCAAGACGATCCTCGACGGCTACGCCGCCGCCTACCCGGCGATCGCGCGCGTCGAGTCGATCGGCAAGTCGCTCGAAAACCGCGACATCTGGGTGCTCAAGATCACCGACAACCCGGGCAGCCGCGAGCTCGACGAGCCCGCCGTGCTGTTCAACGGCATGCACCACGCCCGCGAAGTCATGTCGCCGGAAGTGCCGCTCGACATCGCCGAGTACTTATTGACCCGTTACGGCACCGACCCGAAGGTCACCGCCTGGGTGAACGGCAGCGAGATCTGGGTGATGCCGATGCTCAACGTCGACGGCAACAACAAGGTCTGGGGCGGCAGCAGCATGTGGCGCAAAAACGTCCGCGACGGCTACGGCGTCGACATCAACCGCAACTATTCCTACGCCTGGGGCACGTGCAACGGCTCGAGCGGCAGCACCTTCGGCGAAGATTACCGCGGTCCTTCGGCGGCGTCGGAACCGGAAACGCAGGCGATGATGGCTTTCGTCAGCCGCATTCAACCCGTGTTCGACATCTCGTTCCACTCTTACAGCGAGCTCGTCATCTTCCCGTACGGCTGCGACGGCGTCCGCTCCGAGACCCGCGACGTCGTCGAGCCGCTCGGACGCGCGATGGCCGCGGCCATTCCGAAAGACTCCGGCCGCGGTACGTATTCCCCCGGCACCGCCTGGGAACTTCTCTATAGCGTCGACGGCGGCGACATCGACTGGATGTACAACGTCGAGCACGTGATTCCCTACGTGATCGAACTCAACGCTTCGAGCTTCCAGCCGGCCTACACCATGCGCCAGCCGACGGTCGAGAAACTGCGCGGCGCCTGGACGATCATGATGGACCGCCTCACCGGATCGGGTATTCGCGGCGTCGTCACCGACGGCTCGGGCCGCGCCAACCCGGAAGCCTTGGTGTCGGTGATGAGCATGACCAGGGACGGCGCGGCGGCAATCATTTGGAAAGTGAAGAAGGACGGGACCTACCACGTCGTTCTGGAACCCGGCATGTACCATCTGACCTTCAGCCACGGACTAATCGTCCGCTCCTACGACGTCACGATCGGCGCCGAGCGCACGGATCTGAACGTCGAGCTCTAAGCCCGCTTGAAGGTGCGAACCATCCAGGCGAACACGCCGGTCTTCTCGATGACGGCGTTCATCCACCCGGTCGTGATGCAGTAGTTCTTGTCGAACGGCGCGGCATGATGAACCTGGTGGTTCGACGGCGACAGGATGAAACCCGTGCGTTGCAGCCGCGCGATGGCAAGCGGCGGCACCAGCATGTGCGCCCATTTGTGCACCTGGTTGGTCATCACGATCGCGAAGGTGAACATCAGCACGAACACGCCGAGAAGGAACAGCCAGTGGGAGCTGTGGCCGTTGACGAAGTAAAACGTCGGCAGGAGAACCAGCAGGTTGACGAGGCAGCTGTTGCCGTTGGTTTCGACAAAGTCGTGGCGGGTGATGTCGGTCGGGTCCTTGTGGTGCTCGCGAAACGGCCGAATGAAGGCGACGCCGAACACCGGAGTCTTGGGGTGGCCGAAGTTGTCCGCCGCGCAGTGGACGAAGCCGGAAACGAAGTCCGCGATGAGCATCGCCGCGATCGTCATCGGGACGGCGATCGCGAGCGAGACGAAGGAGTCGAGCGGGGAAGAGTCGAAGAGGCGGCCGAGCGTGGCGCCGAGATCGATCGAGAAGAGCACCGCATAGACCGAGTAGGTCGCGATTCCGGAAATCTCCAGAATGCGGTTCCAAACGGGGTAAGAGTAGTGTGAGCCTAGGAGCGGGGCGAGGCGCTGCTTCAACATTCGAGGACCTCGAAAGCGGGATCCTCTCATTATACCAGCTACTTGCCGCGCAGTGCCACCGCCAACTCATCATAGGCCAGGGCTCTGCCCCACCAGAGTTTTTGGGCGAGTCTTGCCTGTTCTATCAACATTGCCTCACCGTCCTGGCAGACCAGATCCTTGGCTATCGCGGCGAAGTAGAGGGCCGAAGGTTTACCGTAAACGAGGTCGGCCAGCGCCCCCCGGTAACCTTCCAGAGCCGGCACGAGCGAACCCAGGTCGTCGCCGTTTTGCGGCGCGCTCGAGGCTTGGATGAGCAGCGTGTCGGCGGCCTTTCCCCTCAACGCTTTGGTCAGCGTTGCGGCATCCATGCTCAGAAATTCGACAAGCCAGCCTTTGGGTAACATGCTCGCAAGCGCCGCGTCGCTCTTGTCGCTTCGGCGCAGCACCTTGATCGTCGGTTTTTGTTTGGCGGTGCGGACGAGCGCTTCGACCAAAGCTCTGGTAGCGCCTCCCGCTCCGAGGATCACGACGTGAGCCAGGCTCCCGACGTCGATCGGGATCCGGCCGAGTCCTTCGATGAAACCGTCGCCGTCGGTGGACGTGCCTTCCCACCAGCTCTTGCCTCGATAGAGCGTGTTGATCGAGGCCAGCTTGCTCTTCGGCAGCAGGCCGGCGACCAGGCTCTTGTGGGGCTTGGTGACGCTGAATCCGACCGCTCCCATCGCCCAAGCGGCGTCGAGAAAGGATTTCACTTCGGCGGCAGGGATGTCGATCGGCAGATAGGCGACGTTTTGGCCGAGTTGATTGGCCGCAAAGTTGTGGAGGCGCGGCGACTGCGTGTACGCGATGCCGTGCCCGAGGACGCCCATCAACTTCGTTTCGCCGTCGACCAGGCGGGCGTATTTGGATTTGTCCATTTAGGCGTGAGCCAGCCGGCCGGGCCGGGTCAGCTGCTCCAGGAAGCGCACCAGCTGCGGTTCGCCTTTGACCGAGGCAGAGGGGACTTGGGCCGTGACCACGAACGAATCGGCTTGGCCGCGCATCACATGGGCCCGGGTCACTTCCACTTCCAACGGGCCGGCGCCTTCGGGGAATCCCGGGAGCGTCTGAACGTCGAGGCGGACCTTCTCGCCTTTGGCTAGAAAGCGGGGGCTGACGAAGGTGAGGTGCCGCGGAGACAGCGTGATGATGTGTACTTGGTACTCGCCCTGAGCCTTGACCGTCAGGAAGAGGTTCCGGGCCTTGAGGCCCAGGCTGCCGCCGCCCCGCATCCGCCCAAAGGTCGCCCAAAAGCCCAGGACGACGAAGATGAACACCAAACCCAGCATCCAGGTGGTAGCGTCGGTCTCGGGTCCCATGTGCGTCAAAACTTCGGTTTGCATTTTACGGTCCCAACGTGCGAAAAAGCCGCTGAAATCTTAAGCGAGGCGCATCCTAGTCAGACCTCCCTTGGAAAGCAATGAGCCCGTGACCATAGTCAGCGATTTCGCCCATTTCAGCCCGGAAACCGCCGCGCGCGGCACGGCCGTGACGATCGGCAATTTCGACGGCTGCCACCTGGGCCACCAATGGCTGATCGCCGAAACCCTGCGCCACGCGGGGCGGCTCGGCGCCACCCCCGTGGCGGTGACCTTCGACCCGAGGCCCGAGGCCTTCTTCCGCGGCACCCGGGATCCCGTCCTTTTCACGCCTGAGCAAAAGACCCGCGCGCTCGGGGAGCTGGGCCTCGAGAGGCAAATCCTTCAGACGTTCGACGAAGCCTTCAGTCAGGTGACCCACGACCAGTTCTACCAGGAGCATCTGCGTCGCCAGCTCGACGCCCGGGCCCTCGTCGTCGGCGACAACTTTCGGTTCGGTCACGGCCGCGCCGGCGATGCCGCCTGGCTCGAAAGCCGCGCTTCCGCCGACGGCGTCGCGCTGAGCATCGGCGCCGCGGTCGGCCACGGAGACGAACGCATCAGCAGCACCCGCCTGCGCTCGACCCTCCACCGCAACGGCGACGTGCGCGGGCTTTCCGAAATGCTCGGCCGCCCGTATCTGATGGAGGGCACCATCCGCCGAGGCGACCAGCTGGGTCGGACGATCGGCACGCCGACGGCCAACCTCGAGGACGTGGGTCAGCTGCTGCCGCTCTTCGGGATCTACGCCGGGTACGTTTGGCTTTCGCCGGATGCCGCTGCCCGCCCCCCGGTCACGACCAGACCGCGCGACGCCGTGCCTGCCGTGTTCAGCATCGGCGTCCGGCCGACGCTCGACTCCGCGCAGCCGCCGGTGCGCATCGAAGCGCATCTGCTCGAAGGATCCTACGGCGCCGACGAGCTCTACGGCCGGCGCGCCGGCTATTACCTGACCGACCGGATTCGCGACGAGGCCAAGCTCTCCGGGCTGGAAGAGCTCAAGACCTGGATCGCGCGCGACATCAAAGAAGCGAAGCGGTTGCTTCGCTCGTCATAGCACGCACTCGGCTTCGCCGCCGCGGTAGGCGTTCTTCAGCGGCGCCGGATTCTTCGACACGGGATAGAACGTCTTCGTTTCGCCGGTGACGTCCAACGCCATGATCTCGGTGTCGCCGGCGCGGAGCAGGCAATGCTCGTCGAAGCTCTTCGAGAAGCGCGACGTGTAGACGATGCGGAATTTGTCCGCGGTCGCCGCGGCGGGAACTGCCATCTCGGTGATCTTGTCGTCGACCCAGGCCGGACCGCCGTCGAGCTTCAGCTCGCAGAAGTCCGCCGCGGCGACGAAGTTGCCGGCCGAGTCGAGCTTCGGCAGGATCTTCGACCGAATGCCGACCACGTCCAGGGGACCGGTCACGAAGGCGGCGCCGAAGGAGTCGACGTCCTGGCCGACGCAACGATAGAAGTGGCGTTCCAGGAGGAAATTGGTCTGGCCGTCCGCGGATTTGCCGAGGCCGAGCGTCTCCGTTCCGGGAGGAATGGTATAGCGGTCGACCACCGAATCGGCGGCGACGTTCACCCAGGCGGGCTCGCTCGACGCAGGGGTCAGAATCGGCGGCTCGGTCGGCTCGGTGCCGATCCGTCCGTAGACGACGTTGTCGGAAGACAGCAGGCGGCGGGAAAGCAACACCGAGTCGCCGGCAACCACGGGCATCACGGCCGCGTCGGGGATGAAATTCGCAAACCAGGCGACGTCGGCCGCGGCGGCCGCGCCGGCGAAATCGGCGAACGAGCGTTGCACGAACGTCGCGGGGTTTTTCCCGAACTCGACGGTGGCCATCGCCAGGCGGTAGCCCGTCGTGGCGGGGAGCCAGAACGCCAGCTTCGCTGCCGCTTTGGCTTCATCGGTGAGCTTCGTTTGCTTCGCCAGCGTCGCGGCCGAGGCGTCGCCGATCTCGACGATGCGGACCGAGCTGGTTTTTTTCACCCGGTCGGTGGCGAGCCAGGAAATCAATTTGCCGTCGGGACTGAAGCTCGCCGCCGATTCCAGTTCGGCGTCGTCGGTGATGCGAACGGGAGCCTTGGCCCCGGCGAAATCCTGAAGATAAAGATCGGTACGGGCGCCGTCGGCCGACAGCAGGAGCACCCAGGCGCCGTCCGCCGAGATCCAGGCGCTCTTTTCGATGCCGACGCTGTCGTCGCTGGTGACGCGCGTCAACTCGCCCGGCTCGGCCCCCGCCGGCCAGGTTGCTTTGTACGCTTTCGACGTCGCGGTTTCAGCTCCGGAGTCGCGTCCCGAGACGAAGACGATTTTGGTGCCGTCGCTGCTCACGGACGGTTTGTTGTCGGCGTAACGGAAGCTGATCGGCTCGAGTGCGGCGCCGCCGCGCTCGGGATCGTCGAGGTCTTTGTGCGGACGCTTGTTGCCGCCACATGCCGCCATCGTCAGAGCCAACAAAAAGAATACGAAAATTCGAGGCGTACGCATCGTTGGCATAACCCTTTTTCCTGGGATTTCAAGGTCCGCTGGCGTAGGATCCTAGACGATTTTACGAGCTCGGTAAATCTGATGCCCACGACGGCGAAAGAATTCCCCAAAAAGACGATCGCCGCGATCGACATCGGAACCAACTCCGCCCACATGGTGTTGGCCGAGATGGATCACGTCGGCGAGATGCGCCTGCTCGACACCGACAAGGTGAACCTCCGGCTAGGCCAAGCCATTGATCCTGAAGGCAACATCACCGCCGACGGGATCCGCCGGACGGTCGAGACGCTGTCTCACATGCAAGAGATCATCAAACCGTACAACGCG
>JAYVBB010000434.1:0-10216 GCA_043750715.1 Pseudomonadota bacterium
CCTACACCGGCACTCACGACAACAACGCGACACGCGGCTGGTACGGCGACCTCGCCCGCCGCGCGCGCAGCCGCGACAAGAACGCCACCAAAGAGCTGGCCCGGGCGACCGCCTACCTCGAAACGAGCGAACGCACCGTGCATTGGGACCTGGTCCGCGCCGCCATGATCTCCGCGGCCAACGTGACCATCCTCCCGATGCAGGACGTCCTCGGCGAAGGCACGGCCCAACGCATGAACGTCCCGGGTGTCCCCAAAGGCAACTGGCGTTACCGGATCACGGCGGACTCGCTGACGAAGACTACGGCGGCGAAGCTGCGCTCCACCACCGAGTTGTTCGATCGTTTGTAAGGAGGCCCGCTTTACAGCGCGATCTTCTCGTCGCCGAGCGTCGAGTCTTCGATTTTCGCCGCATCCTCGTCGAAGCCGTCGATGACCAGGTCACCACTGCCGACGCCCGCCGGGGACAACACCACCGAGTGGCTGTCGCCTACCGTCTCTTCGAGGATGTCGTCTTCCGGTTTCTTTTTGCCGGCGTCGCCCGGGACCGGGAACGGGATGACTTTGCCGGAATCCGGCTCGGCGTCGTCGGAGACCGTGCCTTGCTGCTTCTTGGATTTTTGATCCATCTTGCCGAACGCGAGGTCTTCCTCGTTGCCTTCGATTTCGTTGACGCCGCTCACGAGGAGCTGGCGGATGTAGGTCGAAGATTTGCCGAAGCCTTTGGGCACCAAGGCTTCTGACTTCTGGAACCAGGGCAGCGCCTCATGCGGCTTGCCCCAGCGCAGGTAGCCGAGGCCGAGGTTGAAAGCGACGCGGCCGACGTCCGATTGATTGTGGAGGAACGCCAAGGCGGAGCGGTATTGCTCGATGCCCTTGGCGAAGTTCTGATTTCTGACCATGGCGATACCCATGGTGTTGAGAATGCTGGCGAAGGAATGCGGCACCTGCATCGGTTCAGGAGCTTCGAGCATTTCCTTGAGGTTGCCCGAGACGATCATGCCGGACTTCGCCTTCTGATCTTCGGGATCGAATTCCAGAGCCTTTTCGAAGTAGGCGCGGGCGCTTTCCGGATCTTTCAAATTCAGCTCGACCTCGCCGGTCAGACAAAGGCGCTGCAGGTTCTGGGACGAGAGCCGGTTGGCTTGGCGCAACACGTCGAGCGCCTGCTTGTGACGGCCGAGCAGGTGCAGCGTCTTGCCGAGCTCGTTCATCGCAATGATGCTGTTTTCGTCGATTTTGAGCACGCCTTCGAGAATGACCTGGGCGTGCTTGAGCATGCGGTCCTTGTTGAGGCGGCGCGCCGCGATGAGCGCGAGCGGGATCGGATTCGGGGCTTTTTTGAGAATTTGCTTGAGCAGCGTCTCGGCTTTCTTGCCGTCGTGCTGCACCGCGTCGAGCAAGGTGTTGATGAGGGTTTCGTTCTGGCCGTACCACATCGACTCTTTCATCAGCTCTTCGACTCGGTTCTGGAACAGCACCATCGTGAACGGTTTTTCCATCAAGCCTGTGCAGGGAAACTCCTGCAGCAGCTTGAAATCGTGCTTTTCGAGCAGACCCGAAACGACCAGCAGCGGCGTCGTGCGATGATCGCGGCGGCGGCGGATGCGATTGAAGAGCGCCAGTCCGGAAAGCTTCGGCAACTTCCAGTCGAGAACGATCAGATCGAACTTCCGTTTTTGCAAAGCCTCCCATGAGGCTTCGCCGTCCTGGAGCAGCACGAGATCGGTGACGCCCATTCGCTTCAAATGGCTCGCGATCAAGTTCAGCGACACCTCGTCGTCGTCGACTACGAGGGCGGATTTGATCTCGACTTGGCTTTCTTCGGTCTCGCGCGCCATGCCCGGCTCCTAGCAAAAATTCATCAATCCCTGGGAGTTGAAGGACTAAATAGGGTTTCGGGATACCCGGTAAAAACTATAGAGTTTCTTCTTTTCCTAGTTATTTCGGGGTGATAAACTAGCGCATAGATAATCTTTACCCGTTGGTATGTCCGGAATTCAAACTTTGAACGAGATCGCCACCTTAACTAGATGTCACTGGCAGTCGCCCGCCAAGACCAGCCGCGCTTTGGCGGACTTAGGCGTCGCGCACGGCTTCTTTGGCAAGAGCGACGTCGCGCCCGACCGCCACCATTTGCGGCAGGTTCACGGCATCAAGCTGGTGCTCGCCGAGCCCACGACGACCGGCCCCGGCGCGACGCGCCGGGTCGAGGCCGACGCCATTTACACGCGGACGCCGGGCACGACGATCGGAGTGAAAACCGCCGACTGCCTGCCGGTGATCCTCGTCGACGACGCGCGCCGCGCGGCGCTCGCGGTGCATGCCGGCTGGCGCGGATTGACGTCGGGCATCCTCGGCCATGCCGTCGCGCTGCTCTCTGAGCAGGGCATCAAGCCCGCCGACTGGACGGCCGTGATCGGGCCGGCGATTGCGCGCGAATCCTACGAAGTCGGCAGCGAAGTGATCGAAGCCCTCGAGAGCGCCGGGATCGAGCTGACCGCCGAGCAGATCGGTCTCGCGACGTCCAAAGGCCACGGCGACCGTTGGCAGCTGGACACCGCCGTCGCCGGCGTCTTCGCCTTGTGTAACGCTGGGCTGAAAGCCGAGAAGATCACGGTGATTCAGGCGGATACGTTCCGTCTGAGCGAGTGGCATTCCTACCGCCGCGAAGGCAAAGGCGTCCCCTCGAATTGGAGCTGGGTCACGCTCTGAGTACGTAAAACCTGCAACCCGTCGTAACTTCCCATCAGGTTACGGCGCGGCGCATCGGTGTCACACTGACTGCAGGAGGCTCCCCAATGAAAACGACTCTGGCTTTCGGTTTGCTCTTCCTTTCGACCCCGGCTTTGGCCGACGGCCCACTAGACAATTTTCGCGGCGCGATCTCCGGCATCGGCGACCCGCGCACGACGTGCGTCGACTTTGGCGGCACCTGGACGGGAAGCTGCGAGGTGACGGAAGCGTCGAGCAGCGTCCAAACCAAGGTTCGCACGACCCGCGATCTGTCTATGACGTTCGTGCAGCAAGGCTGCGCGACGATCCAGGCGATCGACTTCGGGCTGGTGCAAATCGGCGCGACGCGCACCAACTCCGCGGCGAGCCCACGCGGGACGTCGTCGGACCAGTCGGCGTCGTTCTGGAAGGACGACGGCACCCTCGGGATGACGGAAGACATGAAGTTGGTGAAATATGACGGCCAGGGCGTCGTCTATCAGGCCAACTCGGTCGGCTCGTTCGGCATCACCGACGGCGTCCTGACGGGAATCATCACGAACACGGTCGAAGAAAACGACATGAACACCGGCCTCCTGACGACGATGGTCGAGACTCAAGCCTGTCGTCTGACCAAGGCCGACTGACTACTTGTCGCTGAGATCGGCTTCGTACGCCTTGCCCCGGATCTTCGTCGCGAAGAAGTCGGGGCTTTGCGTAAGCGACCAGAGGTAATCGCTCGGAAAGTTGGCTCTGACCTGCGCGCGCCCGTCCTTCGGATAGTGCGACCGGCGCTCGTCGTTGCCCTTGTCTTGCGGGTCGTCCGTGAAAACGTCGTCCGGCTCCTCGCCCGTCCCGGCGTGCTGATGGCAGCCGATGCAATTGGTCCGGGCATTGCCTTTTCCGAGCTCGATGAACGGATTGGCGCACCAGGAGAAGCTCGGGTCGCGGCTCGCCGTCGCTTTCACGGCCGCCGCGAGCGAGGGAAAATCGCGCGCCAGGTCGTCGACGGCTTTTTGGTCCGGCTCGGCGTAGTCCGACACGACGCACATCTTATAATGGTTCCAGCCGGCAAGACTCTGCAGGTCTGCGGGCCGGTCCTCGCCGAAGTCGGAGTCCTTGTTGTCCGACCACCAAAGCGTCACCCAGAGCCAATGCCGGGCCTCTTTCACGGCGAAGTGCAGGCCCGTCAGGTAATACTCGCGGTCGCTCGGCTTTAGGCGGATCGTGTAGATGTTGTCGGGCGTCAGCTCGGGATCCGGCATGATGCCGCGGCTCACGAATTCGCCCGTCTCCATGGCGCGCCCCAGGCCGGCGGCGTCCGTCTGGAAGCGCGCGACGTCGTCCCGGTGCGCAACTGCCCATGCCGATTTGACGGCGACGGCGACGCCGCTTTTCGCGTAGTCGAACACCGGAGCGGCACGGTCGACGTCGGGGCAGTGCGCGTAAGCGTCGGCCGCCACCGGCGTCGCCGTCTCGCGGCCGTTCGGAAACTCGCGCGCCAGGCAGTGGGCGAAGTTCTGCTCGCTGGGCGGCTCGGTTTTTCTCGACAGGGTCTTCACGGTTTCCGGGCACTTGATGATGTCGGTGTAGTTGGCGAGAAGGCCGGTCGTGACGCCGGGGCTGAAGAAAGTCACGCCCTTGCCGGAAACGCCGTGGACGTCGCGCACGTTTTTCAGCTGGCCGAGCCGCTGCTCGAGCTTTTGCGGCGTCCAGCCTTTCAGCGCCTTCGCGGCATGGACCGGGTAGGAGTCGTCGATCGCCTTCGGGCACAAGGGGCGTTTGGCGATGCGGCCCTCTTTGCCCAAGCCCGCGTAGAGGCGCTTGAAAATCTCGACGAACTCTCCGGAGTCGTACCAGGTCTGCCAGACGGGAAGCGTCGCCTCGTCGTCCGGGTGAAAGCCCTTCAGCCCTTCGGCGGCGCCGATCGGCACCGGCCTGAGCAGCCGACTCACGGCCCGCCACGCCGCGGCCCGGCGGCCCCGCATCGTGCCGAGCTCCGCCTCTTTGATCTCGGGGTCGAATTCGAGGGGCACGCCGGCGCCCATGACCTTGCGGTCCTCGGGCGTGGCTTTCGGCTCGGAGGCGCCGCTGCGAAACTTGCAGCCTGCCAGCGGCAGAGCCGCCAGCAAAAGCGCAAGGCAGGGCGCGGAGCGGCCCATTACTTCTGCATCCGAATGCCCGCATCGGAGGCGACGAGGTAGTCTTTGTTGACGTTCTTGTCGCGCACCATGAAGTAGAGCCAGCCGTCGGAGCGCCAGTGCGGGAAAAGCGCGTACTGGTTGGCCCGCATGTTGGTGATCCGGATCTTCTGCTGGGTCGCGAGGTCGTAGAGCCAGATGTTCGACGATTTCTCGATCGTCTCTTTGAACTTCGGATCCGTCGGCTCCATGCGGAAGTTCTTGGCGTCGGCCAGCTCGGTGTAATGATGGGTCGCGACGATGCGCTCATTGAACGAGACGGTGACTTTGCCGCCTTTGATGCAAAGGTTGGCGAGCTCCTTGGTCGTCTTGGTCGCGGTGTCGAAGCTCCGCACTTTGTAGCCGTTCTGTGTGTAGGTCGAGCCGTTCTTGACGCCGACCCGCGATGTAACGTAACGGGCCGACGGGAAGATCCCGAAGTCGCCTTCGAAAGGCACGTTGATCGCGATCTTGGACGCCACTTTGAAGCGCGTGCCCGACTCCTGCATCGGGTAGACGAGGAGCGTCGACTCGGGACGGGCGAACGGCGAAGTGGACGGGTCGCGGAAGACGGAGTTGCTGCCGTCGTCGTTGGCGTAGTTGTCGGAGCGGACGACGAAGTAGTCGCCGCCGCCGAGCATCGCGCCGACGTGCTGATAGACGCTCATGTCGCTTTGACCGCAGGCCGTCGTCTCGGTCGCGAAATCGATCGAGGTCGTTGCCGGGTCTTCGATCAGGGCCTGGTTGCAGAAGAACGCGCCGTCTTCGCCGGTCATGAACGTGAAGCCCTTGTTGTCCGGGAAGAAGCCCGGGTCGTAGGGGCCGGAAACGCCGATGACGGGGCGATTCGGATCCTTCAAATCGACGATGTAACCGGCGGACTGGGCTCCCGGCGGCAAAGCGCCGTTGCCCTCGCCGTTGCGGAGGCCCGAACCCGAGAAGCGGCCGTCTGCGGAGCTTCGCGCCCAGTAGGTCGACTCGAACGGCAGCTCTTTCAGAATCCGGATGCGCTGGGTCAGCTGCGAACCGCCCGGAGTGAAGCGCTCGGCCCAACCCTTGGCGTAGTCTTTCTGGTGGGCTTGCGGCCACTTGGCGTCGTCCTGGAAGCAGGCAAGCGGCGAGACGAGCTCTTCGTACTCCCCCTCCGTCTCGGGGCAGCCGAACATCGAGATCTGCTCGTTGTTTACGTTCTTCCAGCCCCAGCCTTCCGTCTTCATCTTGACCGCGTTCTCGATCAGCTCGGCATCGACCTTGTCGACGCAGACGTTTTCACCGGTGTTGGTGTCGCCTCCGTAGGCTTCGTCGAGCTTTTTCATGCCGCCGAGGACCCAGGCCTTCAGCACCTTGAAGTCGTCGTCGTTCATCTGGTTCGTGCTGAGCTTCTGCGGCATGATCGCGGGCTCGGAAAACTCGAGGTGCTTCGCGGGGCCCGTGGCGGCGCCGAAGGCCTTGCGGAACATCGTCTTCATCTGCTCGGAGCGCGCGCCGGCCCGGTAGAAGCCGAGCTTGTTCATTTCGAACGCGGAGCTGGCGTCGGCGGGGTTCGCCCGCATGCAGTTGACCTTGCGGCGGTTCGAAATGTTCGCTTTGAAGCAGGCGTCGAGGGAAGTCATGAGGTTCCCCCACTTCTTCACCTTCTCTTTGTCGATCACGACGTGCCAGTTGCCGCCTCCGGCGCCGGCGTGGCAGGCCGAAGCGCAGCGTTTATCAACGCCTTCCGGCGCGTACGGAATGTCGGCGCCGATCAGATTCAAAGCTTTGATCGCGGCGAGCGTCGCCGGATCGGTCGGCTGCGCGATGGCGGCTTCGAGGCCGGCGGCCTGCGGCAGATCATCCGGCCGGTCGTCCTTCAGGATGCTGCCATCAGGCGTCCGGCAGCTCGCGAGCGCGGCGATGACGCCCAGGGTCCCTACTCCACCCAGAATCCACGTTTGACGATTGCGCATGGACTTCATCCTTTATTCGCCGACCGTGAGGTTGAGTTCGAAGGAGTCGAGCTTGCCTTTTTCGTGCTTGCCGTTGTCCGAGACTTTGACCGACCACGTGCCCTCGGCAGGCGTGCCGATGAAGACTGCCAGAGGCGAGCCGTCGATGCCGCTGCGCACCGTCGTCTTCAGATTGGCCTCGGCCGGGATCTCGGCCTGGAAACCGTCGTAGAGCACCGTCGTCTGGCCCGCGTGCTCGAGTTCGACTTTGACCTGTCCGATGAAGGGATGCTTGACGTCGATGTTGGCGACCATCGATTTGACGACGCCCGTGAGCGTGCCGGTGGTCAGGTTGAGCGGCACCGATACGCCGGCTGGGCTGTTGTCCGGAATCACGACGCCGGTGGCGGAGGTCATGACGACGTTGTTGCCGGCGGGGTTGCCGTCTTCGGGCGGCGGTGTCGAGATAGGCGACTGCTCGCACTTGGCGTCGAAGGCTGCTTGGCTCTGCGGCAGGCCGGCGAACAGCTTGCAGCACTCGGCCGTCGCATCGGCGGATTTCTTGAAGTCGTTGTCCCACGAATCAGCCGACGCGTAGGTGTGCGGCTGCGCGTTGGGCGACACCGGCATCCAGTGGTTGGCCGGGAAGGTGCGGAGGAAGTCCGATTTCTGGAGCTGCGAGCGCGCGCTGAGCGGAGCCGCGCGGCCCATCGAGTCGAGCGCCCAGGTGTTGCAGGTGTTGATCGAGCCGATGCGGTGGCAGGAGAGGCACTCGCGCGAGCCCGGATCCTTCGGCGCCACGAACACGGTCTTGGGCCAGGACGGCGGGTTGTGGCGCTTTGAAACCATGCTGTATTTGCCCGAAGCGCCTTCGTTCCGGCAGAGCGGCTTCGGCACCTGGCCGGGTTTCGCCGGGTCGCACGGCAGCAGGTACTCCTTCACGCCGTTCTTCTCGACCGTCACCTGCGCGACGTAAGGGCTCAGCATGAAAGGATCGCTGTCGTGGCATTTGATGCAGGCGAAGTTGCGGCTTTGGTCCGGTTTGATCCAGAACTCGTCGGCGCGCATCGCGCGATCGAGCGGCGCCAGCGTTTCGTTCTTCAGCTTCACGTCGTCCGGAAGCTCTTCCTCGTCGGGCGGCGGCACGCGCGTCGTCGCGAGCGAGCGCTCGCCCGGCTGAAAGCCCGACAGCGCCTGATACCAGCAGCTTTCGCCGGTCTTGCGGTTGTGCGACACGATCGCGACGTCTTCATGCAACGGCGTTTCGGCGGCACGGGGCTGGCCGGCGTCGGCGATTTTGTAGCGACGGCAGATGAAGACGGTGTCGACGTCGGGGTTGTCGGTCTTCAGGCGGCCGAGGCGGGCGTACGGAACGCATTGACCGTCGCTGCCGAGGCCGAGATACACCGGACGGTCGCACTTCATGTCGGAGGTATGCTGGCCGAACGGCACTTCCGTGCCGCCCAGCGTGATCGGAATGACCTGGCCATCACGGCAATCGAAGGCCGGTAGCTTGCCGAGCTTCTGCGCGCAGATTTTGCCGTAGTTGACGACGGCGTTGACGTCGGGAATCTGGTCGGCGAGGCCGAAGCCTTCGAGAATCTCGCCGTCCGCCTTCGGGTAGCCCCAACCTTTGCCTACGACGGTGCCGTCGGCCGTGGTGACGCAGCCCTCGAGCCGCATCGGACCGTGCCAGTCGCCGGACTTCATGCACTCGAGCGAGATCTTGCGGAGGCCTTTCGGGTCGGCGTCGGCGCACTTTTTGAATTCGTCTTCTTTGACTTCGAGGTCGAAGCCGCCGAGCTTGCGCTCGGTCTTGCCGGCGTAAGTCTTGTAGGTGACTTTTGCGGCTTTTTCGAGCTGGGAGCAGTCCACCGGCGTGTCGGAGTAGTTGCTCACGACGCCCCACTGCACTTGCAGCTGCTGATTTTCGGCGACGCCTTCCGAGGCGTAGAACCGCACCTCGTACCGCGTCTTCGAGTTCGCGGCGCGATCGATGCTTATCTTGCCCTTGCCTTCGTCGACGTCGTCCTCGCCGAAAAGGCTGGACCCGTCGCGCGCCCGGCAGCTGAAAGCCAGCGCACCGCAGGCGGCGGCCAGACCTATGACGACCAATCCACGCGTTAAGGCTTTGCTCATGGTGAGATCCTGCGCAAGCAAATGGACAACGAAAATTGTGGGGAAGCTGTGAGAATTCTACTAGGAAGCGCGTTCTTTAGCTAGACGGATCAAAAGTCCGTAAAGACCGAGCCGGTAGGACTCCCCCCCAAAGCCGTGGACGACGCCGACCGAACCCGGCGCGGCGTACGAATGCTTGCGGAAGTCTTCCCTGGCCGCGAGGTTGCTGAGATGAACCTCGACGTAAGGCAGTGAGAGGGCCTTCAGGCGGTCGGCGAGAGCCAGCGAGGTATGCGTCCAGGCGCCGGGGTTGAGCACCGCGCCGTCGAAGCCCCCATCGAGCTTCTCCAGATAGGCTTCCTCGTCGTTCGTTTGGAAAAATTCCAAGTCGACGGCGGCGAAGCCCGCCAGCGCGGCCAAGGGCCCCGCGGCGCCTTCGAGCATCTCCTGGATCTCCTCGAGGGTCTCTTTCCCGTAAATCCCGGGCTCGCGGCGGCCGAGGAGGTCCAGATTGACTCCGCTCGCGACCAGTACCCTCAGGCCTTTGCGTTTGGCTTTCTTCGCCATCAGGAGAGCCTGCCGAGCAGTTCGTTGAAGAATTTGATCTGGCGGTCGATGATCTCGACCGTCTCCATCTTGTCGACGAGCGTCGGATCGACCGTGAGGTCGACGTCGCGCTGCTCCCGGTCGAGGCGGGCCAGCTCGGAGACTTTCCGGCGGAGGAGGTCGTTGTTGGGCGCCATGCGCAGGAGCCTGCGATAGACTTCCAGGGCTTTACCGTAGTGCCCCTGCCTCGCGTAGATGTCGGCGAGCGTCGTCGAATCGAGCTCGACGCCGCCAGGCGTGCCACCGCGGCGGGTGCCGTCGCCTCCCTCCGGCCGGAAGATCTCGTCGAGCGGCACGACATGGAACCCCAGAAGTGCGGCCTCGTCCGCCAGCGCCTCCCCGTCGAAGTAGGCTGAAGTCGCGCTTGGCGGCACGGGCGGCACGGCATGCGCGCCACCGACACCTGGAGGCGGCGGATTGAATCCGGGGGAGCCCGGCAGCACCAGGTCGGTGCCGCGCTCGCTCATCTCCTGGATCAGCATCTCGCGGGCTTTGTCGAGACCCGAGACCTCGATCCGGTCGCCAAGTTTTTTGGTCTCGGCGTCGAGCATCTGATGCGCTTTGAGGTGCTGAAAAGTCGTGCGCACGACGCCGTCCATGTCGAGCAGGACGGCGAGGCGAAAGCGCAGCTTTTGCGCCAAGAGATTTTCCCTGAGCGGAACCGGCGACTCCT
>JAYVBB010000435.1:0-10985 GCA_043750715.1 Pseudomonadota bacterium
CACTTCGGCAGTCATCTCGCCTTGCGTCAGTATCCCTTGAAGCCTGGACATGATGCCGAGAAACTTCACGCTTTGCTCGGGGATGCGGAAGTTCTGGCACTGGAGATCGACCGTGTAGCCGACCTCCGCATGTTCAGCGACTTCCAGTTGATCGAGCACGTTAACGGGCTCGTACTGAATGTTCTCGTTATAGGAAACGTTCGACGCGAACGCGACCTTGTTCCCGGCCAGCCGGAAGATCGCCCTAGCGCCTGTCATCACCGTAGCCATAGATTACTCCTCCTAGGCGCTTAGGCCGATTGTTGCGTGTCCGCGAGATAGATCGTCGGCAGGATAAAGTCCACGCCCTGGACCGGGGTCACGGTGAGGTCGATCACCGCAGTGTTGCCGCCGATACCGACGCCGCCGATTTTGACGCGGAGATCTTTGAAGCCATTACCTTCGTTGAGATCATCGCCGACGATGATGTCCACGTTGCGGTAAGCTTCCATCCGCGCCTTAATCAGGTTGGCGATGGCTTCAGCGGTGCCGGTCTTGGCCTTCGTGCCGGTAAACTGTGCTTCGAGGTTGACCATCAAGTCGTAGTAGAGGAAACCAACTGCTTCCACCACCGACGAACGGTTCCAAACGAAGCTGGCGTCCGTCGAGTAGGTCGTGTTGCCGACGACGAAACGGAAGCCGCCAGAGTCCACTGCTTCGAGAATCGTGCAGCCCGCATCGATCATCTCAGTGAATTCGACTCTCGGATTCCAGGAGCCATCGCGAACGCGGATGTCGTTGACGTTGGCGTACTTGAAGGTAATCGGTTCGCCGACGTCGGAACCCGCCATCATGCCCGCGCCAATGCAGGCAGCAGCCCATGGATCGAGGAAGACTAGCGCCTGCTGGCTGTGGCTGAAGACCTTGACGTCCTGACCGAACATCGAGGTGTAGCCCGAGTTTAGCGATCGTGCAGCCGACTTCAAGGTCGTCTTCGAACCCAGCAGCGAAACGAAGGCTTGGCGCGGCGACCGCCCCGTAGCACTCCATCCGTAGTTGCAGTGCGCATCGGCAAGAGCGTTGACCGTCGCGATCGAGACCGAACCGATATCCTTCGAAATCAACGGCACGACGATCTCAGCGCGGATCTCTTTGAAGGCTTCGAACGCCGCCGTCCAGTTGGCATTCGTCGCAACACCGTCCGAGCCGCCAGTGAAGAACACGTAAGACGAAACGATCGCAAGCTGACCGGAAATGTTGCTGACGCGGGTGGCAGCAGCCAGGCTGCTCAGCAAGGTGATCTGATCAACCGTGTCTTCGATGTCGCGGTGGAGGTCAAGAGCGACAGACTCGATATGGACAGCGCTGTAGAAGTCGAGATCCGTAGTCGGGAGATTCCCGTCCGAGTACGTGACCGACGCCTCGTAGGCGGCGTGGTTGTTGATGACTTCGACCAGCTCGGCGATCGTCATCTTATTAACCAAAACGCCATTCTCTGTGACGCCGAGGGTGAGACTGAGATCGTCAGCCGCAGCGCCTGTGCACGTCGTCGTCAGCACACGATTGCCGAGAGAGTCCTGAATCGACATCACGCACGCCGTGCCCGCGCCGACGTATTTGACATTGATCACAGAGCGACCACCGAGTTCGGGGATCGCATCTTCGACCGTCGTGCCTTTCTTGAGGAGAACGGTCCTGGTGCCGCGCACGCCGCGAGCGAAGCCGGTGATGCCGACGACCGTATCGAGGGTTGAGATGGCATCGACAAGGAGGTAGCCATATTCGAGGTAGGCCCCGGTGACGACGGTCGGATCGACAGCGATGATCAGCTTCTGGACATCCAGAGAGGCGATCACCGGTTTGACGCTGCCCGACCACCGCGCTGCAGTGTTGAGTTCCGCCATCAACGCTGCCGCCGTGGCAGCGCCCGTCAGCGTATTCGTGAACGTGTAGGTCGTGCCGAACATCTTCAGGATCAGCGTTTCGCCGCCTGCGAGAGTAAACGGACCTGAAACCGTTCCGGTCAGCTTGGCGTTCGAGTCGAGGACCGAGCCCGCGACGAGCTTCACGCCGAGGTTATTCTCGTCCACACCCCAATTCTTGGATTTGAGCGTCACTTGGTTGACCGGTGACGTCGCAGAGTTTTGCAAAGCCTTGATGCTCTGCGTCCCAGGATTCACCTTGTAGACGATGATTCGGCTCGCGCCGTTCGCCACACGAGGGTCTTTGGAAGGAGTCACGAGCAGGCCGAGCGCGTCCGCGATCGGGCCAGACTTGTAACGAGTTTTCGCCGCCTGAATTGCCGGTCCTTCCAGGACATCCAGCACGCCCGGCTCACCGCCCACAGCTTCACCGCAGATCGCTACGATCCCGGTCGGCTGAAGAGGGAAGCCGGTCAGGTTTTGAACCTTGACCGCAGGGTAGGTGCCTGGCTTCGAAGCCGACGCACCGTTCGCTGTAACTTTGATCGTCATCCCTGATCTCCCCTAAGTTAGAAGTCCTTGAAGATTTCGTCCCACTCTTGGAACGTCGCCGAAGCCACGCCCTTCGCCTTGGGAAATGCCAACATGCCAACTCTGACGCTTGCTCTGATATTGCGGCTGTTCGCCCAAACGGTGAAAGGAACGCGGTCCACCGCTGTCGGATCGGACTTGCTCCCGCTGAGTTCCGCGATGTAGGCGTCTTTCTGCTTCTCGGGCATGGCAGATGCCTTGATCGCTTCGATCTTCTTTTCAAGGTCGAACGCAGTAGCGTCCGCTCTCGACTCTTCAGTCTTAGCCTTCTCTCTTGGAGGTGCCTCCACCTCTTTGCCTTTCTTCGGCGACAAGCCCATAGCGCCTCCCTATAAATGCACGTTGAGATCGAACCCAGTGATGATCGGTGCGTCGCCCTTGTTGAACAGCGCCATGCTCGTGAAGTTCACCGTGATGAAGCGGGAGAACATATTGGCAGGCAAAAATTCATTCAGACGCGAGAGATCCGTCGCCTGGAAAGTCATGCTGAAAAGCCCGGTCTCTTCGAGTTGAGCGCGAAGATTCATCAGAATGTAGACCGCGAGGTAGTAGAGATATTTGACCTTGTCGCCTGTCCCAACCGCGTGAATGCCGACGAGCAGCGAGTCGGTTATCGGGTGGTAGCCGATCTCTTTCGCGCTGGTGACGTTACCGAGCGAGTCGAAGCCATGGATCATCTCGTTGAACTTGTCGAGTCCACCGAGTTCCTGCGCTTCGCCGGAGTTGTTCATGTTGATCGAAATCGTCGGTGCCTGCTGATCCTCCAGCGGGAACGACTGAAGAATGCGGATCTGCGTGTCCTTGATGAACTTCGCGATCTCGTCAATCTTCGATTGGCCGTAACGCTTCTTCAGCTCCGGGCGGATCAGACTGTGAAAAACAAGATTCGGCGCTTCCGGCGTTTTCCTGAACCAGTCGATGCCGGAGTCCAGCGCCTGCTCCAAAAGGAAGTCAGACGGATAGACGCCGAAGTAACGAGTGTTGTCGATCGGCGGTGCAGGGTAGACGCGAACGTTCATCATGCCGCCGCCTCCATGACCTGATCGATGATGCGATCCAGCTCGCGATCAGCCCACCGCGACACCTCGTTGAGAAGGTGCACGCCGGGGAGACCAGGATGAATCCAGGCATCGTCAGCTGATCTGTCCGAGAGCACTCTCCAAGTCAGGAGCGCCGACGAACCCCGCTGCTGACCAGAAGGCATATGCGAGTTGAACGCTTCCTGAATCCTGGTCAAACCCCGGAGAAAACGGTGAACGTCCGGCGATCCGTTCGGGACCTTTGAAACCGGCCCGGTGGCGATCCCGCCGCTCGCCAGTTTGATCATCCGGTCTAAACCATAAGCCTTCACCGTTTTCTTCAGCTCTTGCTTCAGGTTTTGAGCTTTCGCCTGGCCGGTGTAGGCCAGGTTCGTGGTGCTCGTCGTCGAGTGCCGGAACGGGATCACGATGTAGCGATGACCGTCAGCCGCAACCTTGGCCTTGTTGCCACCGAGCCATCCTGGACGCGCCCCCTTCATGTCGAAGGACGCCTGACCGTTCTCGATGTTGTTCGGTTGCGAGCCGACGAGCGCGATTGTGAAAACGTTGGAGCCGTCCACCACTTCGGACTTGAAGCTTTCCGCCTGACGGAGGCCGTTGACGTACATCGAGCGCGACGAGTGGAGCCTCGCCTGTGCGAGACGAATCCATTCCGCCTGCGTCATCGAAGCGAGACCGCCGACCGCCTTCTGAAAGGAATCGACGAGGCCCGTGCTGAGGGTGTCCACGTTCACGCCAAGGTCGATCAGCTTGTCACTGATTTTGAACATCGCTGCCTCCCTTGGAGACGAGGTAGTCCCAGCGGATGTGCGCTTGTTGCGGGAGTTGGACCGGCGTTTTCACGGGCGCTTTGAAATCCGTATAGTAATAGCGATTCTCGTGCACCAGTTCGAGCACGCGAAAGGTCGGCGCGACCGGATAGAGCATCGAATAGAGCTTAGCTCCGTCCGGGCGATTCGAGCCGGTCCAGGTCAGAACGTTGCCAGCGATCGTGTAGTCAACACCCTTCGTGAAGCGCGTACCATCGTTGTCGATCGTCGAGTAGAATGAGCCGTCGTAAAGTTCTTGCGTCGGATAGCGCAGCTTGTCAGTGTCTCCCGAGCCGCGCAAAATCATCTGATTAAACATCGAGCCGAAGTCGATCACTTCGATCTTAAACCAGTAGCTGATCCGCGTGCCGTGAGGCACCGTGAGCATCGAATCTTTGATGTCGAATCGGCTGTTCTGATCGAATGATCTCTCCAGCTTCACGCCCTGGATGAATCCCCAGAGTTCGCTTGCCTGCTCGGGAAGATCAACGACCATCGAGCCAAAGCAGAGCGGACAGTTCAGATCATGGTTTGAGTCGCCCACTTCGACCTCGTCACCCGAGCGACGAGGACAGACAACCGCAGGTGTAACTCGAATGCGGCATCCCTGGTCTTCGATAATATGATCGAAGTCTGGCGTCCTAAGGCTAACTCGCCCCGGTTTTGCGTTCGCTCTTTTGGGATAGGTGTTTGGCCCGGCCATCAGCTCACCGCCATCGCGATGCCGCGATACTTCTGCTTCAACGTCGCCATGCGGTCGTTGATCTCTTTATTATATTGGATGATGCGGGCACCGTAGCCCGCGTTCGTCGCTGACGACGTTGTGCCGATCGACTGCGAAAGACCGTCAAGGCTCAACGATTGAGTCGCAATACCCGCGCCTGCAATCAGGTCGCCAGCGATGTTAAGCGGACCGAGCGACGCTTTCATGCCGATGATTTCGAGAATGTCGGATGGGATATCTTCGGCCTTCGCGAAGCCAGCCTTGTAATCCGCCCGCACAATAAATGGGATGCTGTCCACCGCGTGCAGCGCCGGAAGATAGGCACCACTGTTGCCCATCAGGATGCCCGAGATCGTGCCGTTCTGCGGAAGCAGAATCATCTGCCCGCTCATGTACTCCGCACGGAACCACGATGGGTCGAAATTAATGAAGCTCTCTGTGTTCGGGAATTGAATCCGCAGCGCCGTCACTTCGCGAACCGGCTTACAAAACATCTTCACGAAGTTGTAAGCGGAGTAGTCGTTGTAGTAGTAGTCGTGCGCTTCGTCGGTGACTTCGACTGGATTCAAATAGACTTCGAGTTCCGTCTGAAGCCACTCAGTCGCCGACCGGATGTAGAACTCGTGGAGCGAATCCGGCATCTCGTTGCCATCGTCGTCCTTGAGGTTCACGCCGAAGAGGAAGTTCGTCTTGACGAAGGCGACAGGGACCACCAGTTCCTTGTTGAGTGGTCTGATGTTCAGCGCCTGCGTGCCCATTCATTCCTCTCAATATGCAAGATCGATGGTGTATTTTCTGTGCCGTTCAAACTCCGAGCATGCGCTGTTGTGAAATTGGAGTTTGAGCCTCTCAGCTTCTTCTTCGGGGAGATCGAAAAAAAACTTAGCCTTGCCAGGCCGGATCTTCTCTACTCTCAGGATTTTCCTATTCCCCGCCTCTGCCGTTTGCAGATATGAGGCGAAAAGATAGTTGACCGTCACGTAGAGCTTCGACTCCATTCACTTCACTTCGACTGCCTGGGCAATCCCTGCCGTGTCAGCCGCTTCTGCTTTGATGAACGATAACGTGTCGTAATCTCTGGCCGGTAACAGCACGATCGCGGTGTTGGCCGGGAGATAGATATCGCCCACCACCGCCGCACTCGCCCCTTTTGTCATCCTGAAATAAACCGCCCTGCTCGCGATGAAGCGGTAGGCACGATCAGGCAGGAGTGCGATCGAAGCCGAGGCGCCAGTGACTGCTCCCTGGATCGGATCAATTGTCTGCGCCGGAGTCGTTACGGGCTTCGACGGGAAGAACGTCGGGCCAGGGATGACCTTCTTGGAGCGAGACGGCATCGAGTGCTCGCGAGCCGTACAATGCTCGGCTGAGAACTGCTCAATATCGTTTGCACCAATCTCGTTGGTGATCGCGCTCAAGTCGGACATTACTTACCACCCTTTTTCTTGGGTTCTTCAGCTTTCGACGTCGAAACTTTGGCTTCGACTTTTTCTTCTTGCTTAGATTCGGCTTTAGCTTCCGTCGTCGCTTCCTTGCGGACGAACGCGGCCTTGAAGCCAGATGCCTGAAGCGCACTGATCACAGCCTTGTCTTCAACCTCGACGGAGCCGTCAGCTTCGACGGAGATCACTCCAGAAGAGAGAGCGAGTTTTTGCTTGGCCATGGCCTTGTTCATGAGTTTCATCAGGTGAACCTTTATGACAGAGAGGGGAGGGCCTTTCGGCCCTACCCCTTGGCTGTTAAGCCGCCTCCGCTAGGTGTTAGCCCAGCTCAGGCACTTTGAGACGACCGATGTTTTTGATGATGGTCCACCCGCGAGGGCGGAACACGATCGGCGTGTTGTAGTAGAGCTGCATCCAGCGGATGCTCGAAGCGACAGTCGCCAGCGGGAACTTGAGCATCGGGCTCAATTCGCGCAGGGTGAGGACCGTTTCGTCGAGCTGGCCGACGTAGGCAGTTCCGAGGCCCGGCAAATCCGCGTTGCCGTCAAGGAAGTCGGTGGACGCACCGGACGAAGGAATCTCAGCGATGAGATACTTCGTGCCCGTGGGGCCGTCTTCGAGACGAGTGCGGTAGACGCGGTAACCTTGGGTCAAGTCGTTACCAGACACCGCTCCACGAGCGATGACGAGTTTGACTTCGTCCGAGGCCGCGAGGACCGCGACAACAGCGCTGGCGTTGCCTGCAGTCGCAGCCGATTCGCCGTTGCGGCTGATGGCGGTGACTTCATAGGCATAGGTGCCAAACTCGTCGGCTTTAAATCCACGACTGGTGGTTTTCGCCTGCACGGTCGCGGTCACGGTCGCCGGAGCGGTCGGGGCCGAAGCGTTGTCGGCAGAGGCCGAGGCCTTCTGGTCGATGCGCAAGAACACGTTCGGACGCAGAGCGATCGTGCCGCCAGCCGTCTTCACTTTGCGGCTGTCGAAGCCGGTGCCCATGTCGCCGTCACCCGAAACCGGAATACCGTAGCGGCCCTTCGAGAAGAACTGCGTGTTGTAATCGCGGTGGTTGACGTGGTTCAGGTAGCAATGCGTCGGGTACATATAGTTGTCGAGGAGCACGCGGCTCGCTTCGGCGAACGTACCTTCCGTCAGCACTTTACCGCGCAAGTCGAGAACGTGCTCCAGCGACGTGTCCGGCTTGCCGTCGCCGGCAGTGTCGGAATCGACGTAGCCGTCCGCGAGCTGCTTCGCGAGGCCGTTGAACGCTTGGGTGATGACCGAGGCGTTACCGGTGAAGAGCTGTTCTTCCATCCGCTGAAGCATCCACATCGCGCCGTTCTTCGTTTCCTGCGCGACGACGTTGCCGTGCGCGGGGCGAACGAGCAGCATCGGGTGCGAAATTTCACGGGTCGAACCCATGAACTTCACGTGTTGGACTTTGCGTTGGTAGTCACTGTCCTCGGTGCGAGGCAGGCCGCCTTCACTGATGAAGAAGCCACCACGGCCACCGTATTTCGAGAGTAGGTTGTACTCTTCGACGGTGTTATAGGCCTTCGACTTCGGAATGTCGTTGTACATCACGATGTTTTTCATCATGAAGGACACGATTTTCAGGGTGGAATCGAGCGACTCGACGCGAAGAGCGCCGCCGCCTGATTGGGATGCCGGATCACTGGCGTAGCCAGCGGTCAGCGCCTTGTTGAGGTCTTGGACCGTCTGAGCCGAACTCTGGCCGAAGCCTTGTCCGTGGTCCTCGAACTGTTTGGGATCGATCACAGGATACAACATCGAAGTGACTCCTTTCCTGGTTCGTTCAGTTCAGGACCGAGCGGAGCTTGGAATCCAGCTCACTCGGGACTTGACCGTAGGTTTCGAAATTGATGACGTCGGTGTCCTTCGCTTCGCCCTTCATAACGAGGGTGCAAAGCGCTTCCGAGATCATCGCCTTTTGGACGTGGGGAGCTTTGCCAGCAAGCGACTTATACATCGCTCCGCCCTGCTGCTCGCCTTCTTCGCCGCCGACGAACTCACGAGAGACCGCCTCCGACTTCTTGACGGCTTCGGCGGTGGTTTTCACCGACTTTGCGACGCCCGGAGCGTTCTCGATCACGCCAATCTTTTCACAGACGGCGCGGAGGACGATGCCGATGTTGCCGAGGGACTTCTGGAGCCCTTCGACCGCGTCAAGCAAGACCTCGGTGCGATCAGACTGTGCCGCGCCCGACTTAACGATCGCTTTGCGCATCGTGTCGAGATAAGCCCCGTTGTGATCGACCAGCGACTTGAGAAACTGCGAGACGTCGATCTTGGTTTTGATTTCTTCCGGCAGCGTTTTCGCGAACGACTTTTTTGAGTCATCCTCGTCGTCGCTGTCGTCGTCATCGCCATCATCATCGTCGTCACCATCATCGTTCTTAACGAACGGCGGTGGTGCAGCCTTGGCCAAGGACTTCTTGGCCGCCTTCTTGCTCGCTCCGCTTAGGTCAGTGCCGGGAGCCTTAAGCGAGCCATCCCCGCCTCCCGTTGCAGCGCCATTCGCCTCTCCTAGATCGCCACCTTCGCTTTTGGCGATGTCAGGAGAGGCGGCTTCGAGAGCTTCCAAACTCTTCTTAACCGAATCCTTCGTGATCATCTTGCCCCTCCTTTAGAGAGAAAACTTCAACTTCTTGATCGCGGCCTTGATGGCAGCAACATCGAGTTCGGTGAACAGCGTTGCTGCGCTGCTTGCCGTTTCGATCGCCGCTCCGACCGCGTTTTGCCACGCGATAATTTGATCCAGCTTCGTGTTGATCGCCTTGACCGCGTTTTCAGGCGCGTCGTAAGCGACGGCTCCTGAATCAACCGTAGCGGGATCGAGTCGTCCAACGTCAGATGGACCCATAACCCTTCTCCTTTTTGATGAGATACTTAACGAACTCAGCCCCGGCTTCGTCAGTGAAGTCGGGACGTAGATCAAACGTATAGTCAATCGCCTTGATCAGATCGTCATAATCGACGCCGGTCAGAGAACGCATGACAATCTTCAACGCAGTAGAGCGGGCTTTTTTCTTTTTCTTCGTGCGCTCGTCGCCATCGCGATCGAGAGACTCGCCGCCGAGAGCTGAGCCGCCACTCTGTGCTGCCGGGCCAAACGCGCCACCATAGCCAGCCATCAGCGACTTCATCGCGACTTCTTCATTAACGAAGGACTTCGCGAGCACGTCCCACGTCGCCTCGGTATTGACCGGGCAGTTCGTGATCGCGAGATTGCGGAGAACCGCCTTCTCGATGACGTTGTTTTTGCGACGGACGACTTTACCTTCGATCGAGAAGCCCAACCGCTTGTCAGGTGTCTTCGCGAGAGACCGCGCCAGCTCCCAGATTTCGTCGGCGCGTTTCGTGCCCTTCAGCACGTAGCCCCGACAGATCCAACCCTCGACCGTGCGTCCGTCCCGCGTTTCCAGATCTTCACGATACTCCGCGTTCTCGGGGTAGCCCACGATCGCCGAGGTGTCTTGCGAATGGTTATCGTTGAAATGGCCGTTGGCCAGGAAATCCTTGATGTCGAGGCCCTTGGCTAAAACCTTCTCACCCTGGCGGTCCAGGCTGGAGGTGGACATGATGCCTTGAATTTGGCGCGTGTTGTGTTCGTCGCCGCTCTTCTCCGTGAAGGAGAGATCAGGCAAAATGACTCGGAACTCGGAAGGTCCGATGAAGAAGCCGTCGTGCACTTCTCAACCTCAAATAGAAAACGGAGTGATCGAGCGAAAGGGCCATGCCCCGCCGCGCAACTACTCCATCAAAAATGAGTCTCTGTGTTGCTTGTTGAATTACTGTGACACGAAGGTTAGAAAACCGTCAAGCCCTAGCCCGCTATTTCTTTACGAAATATTCGAATCGTGTCTGGACGGACTTTAAAATTTCAAAGTCCATCTTAACGTCCTGCTTGCAACCCTTACAAACGGCATAGAAACCGTCTGGGGTCCACTTCAAAAGCGTAGCCCGCAGCTTGGCGTGATCCCCGTAACTTCGGAGGATCAGATCACCGCACGTCGGGCACTTAACCTTAGGCCCTTCCTCTTGCACGCAAGATCCCCTTGATCCGGTCGATCTTCATCGCCTTGGCGAGATCCACCTGTTGAGGCACAAAGGCTTTACGAATCGTCTCGCCCGGCCTGTATGCCGCCGCGTCGAGGTCGATCACCAGTTCGAAAGACTTCTTCGTCTGCGCCTTTATCATGCGTTTCACGATCGCCATGAGGCCAACCGGGTCGATGACTTTCGACGTCGAAAGTCTCTTCAGCGCCGCGTCCGACAGGTCGTTCGACTTGAAGATGTCCCGATGCGTGAGGCCCGCCTCCGTCAGCTTCGAGCCCGGAATGTCCGTCAACTGGTCGGGGCCACCGCGCATCTGCACGTACTTCCGCATCGCATTGACGATCATACCCTCGGGGCCATGCTCCTCAAACGCCTGACCGGATCGCGCCTGATTGCCCATG
>JAYVBB010000436.1:0-13166 GCA_043750715.1 Pseudomonadota bacterium
ACCGCCAACGCCTTCACTCGACCCTTGACTATCGGTCGCCGGAGGCTTACGAGCGGGAGTCAGCGTAAACTCTGTGTCCGGTTTTCTGGCGGAACATCAAAAGGTCCAAGGCAAAAGCTTTGGGCCTTGTGACTTTTGACTCACTTCAAGTTGATCGGTTTTAGCTTTTAGCTTTTTCGTTTTAGCTTGGTTTGAAGTTAAGCCGCGCCCCTAACCCCCTGAAACCACCCTCGATATCCCCCCTTGCCGAGCCCTCATCGTGCTGGTAGTTTACCGCCCTCTGATCAGGCTAGTGATCCTGATTGAAATCGGCGGGTTGCCCATTTCGAAGGTGTGCCGCGTGACGGCATTTGGAGCAACCGAGGACCAACCTTTGAAGGAGTTTTCGAGATGAGCGTTCAGATCAACATGAAAGACATGCTGGAAGCCGGCGCGCACTATGGCCACCAGGCCCGTCGCTGGAACCCGAAGATGAAACCGTACATCTTCGGCGAACGGAACGGCATCCACATCATCGACCTGCAGAAAACGGTGAAGCTGTTCAAAGCGGCGACCGAGTTCCTCGAGAAGACGACGGCGCGCGGCGGCCACGTCCTGTTCGTCGGCACCAAGCGCATGGCGCGCTACCTCGTCGCGGAAGAAGCGACGCGCTCGGGCCAGTACTTCGTCAACCACCGCTGGCTCGGCGGCACGCTGACCAACCTCCAGACGCTGCGCCAGTCGATCCACCGTCTCAAGCGCATCGAGAAGATGGAAGCCGACGGCACCTTCGAGAAGCTGCTGAAAAAAGAAGTCTTGGGCCTTCGCCGCGAGCACGAAAAACTGATCCGTAACCTCGGCGGCATCAAAGACATGCCGGGCCTGCCCCGCGCCATGTTCATCGTCGACGCGCACAAGGAATCGATCGCGCTGTCGGAAGCCAACCGCCTCGGCATCCCGGTCGTCGCCATCGCCGACACCAACGCCGACCCGTCGGGCATCGACTTCCTGATCCCGGGCAACGACGACAGCCTGAAGTCCATCCAGCTCTTCATCCGCACCATCGCCGAAGCCTGCATTGCGGGCAAAATGCGCTCCAAGGACAAGCCGGACATGGACGAGAAATACTCCGGCCCGGACAGCGGCAAGTTCGCCGACGACCAAGGCAACATGGTTGCCGTGGAAAAAGCGAAGAAGTTCCGCACCGAAGACGGCAAAGACATCAACTAATCCGCCTCCGCCTGGCTATGGCGGACTTGGATAGAACTTTGGAGAGATATATGACGATCACCGCGGGTATGGTCAAAGACCTTCGCGAAAAGACCGGCGTCGGCATGATGGAATGCAAGAAGGCGCTGGAAGAAAACAGCGGCGACCTGGACAAAGCCATCGTGTGGCTGCGTGAGCGCGGCATGTCGCGCGCCGCGAAAAAAGAAGGCCGTACGGCCGCCGAAGGCCTCGTCGAAGTCATGGTGAGCGCGGACGGCAAAGCCGGCGTGCTCGTCGAGTTGAACTGCGAAACGGACTTCGCCTCGAAGAACGAAGAGTTCCGAAAGCTCGCCCACGAAGTGGCCAAGCTCGCTCACAGCAACAAGATGAACAACACGGACGAGCTGCTCCAGGCGAAAGTCGGCGGCCAGACCGTGAAGGAACATCTGACGGGCCTCATCGCCAAAATCGGCGAGAACATGAACCTCCGTCGCGTCAACGTGCTGACCGTGAAGGACGGCATCGTCGCCGGTTACTCCCACATGGGCGGCAAGATCGGCACGCTGGTCGCTATCGAAGGCGCCGCCGGCGCGACCGAGCTGGCGAAGGACATCGCGATGCACATCGCGGCGGCCAGCCCGAAGTACCTAGTGGAATCCGAAGTCGACGTCTCCGAGCTCGAGCAGGAAAAAGAAATCGCCCGCAAGAAACTGACCGAAGAAGGCAAGCCTGCGGACCTGATCGAGAAAATCCTCGTCGGCCAGATGAAGAAATTCTACAAGGAAGTCTGTCTGACCGAGCAGGCGTTCATCAAAGATCCGAACGTCACCGTCGCCAAGTACGTCGACGCGCAGAAGAAAGGGGCGAAGATCTCTGCCTTCTCCCGCTTCCAGCTCGGCGAAGGCATCGAGAAGAAAAAAGAGAATTTCGCCGAGGAAGTCGCGGCGCAACTCAAGAAGTAACGAACGTCCCCAGCCATCCCGGCTGGGGATTTTTCTATCTGCTGCGGCGGTGACTGCTGATGTCGAAGTGCAAGTTCGAACACGTGATGCTCAAGCTCTCGGGCGAAATGCTCGGCGGCAAGCAAGGCTACGGCATCGACGGCGACGCCTTGTTCATGATCGCCAACGAGATCTCCGAGGTCCACAAACTCGGCTGCAAAGTCTCCGTCGTCATCGGCGGCGGCAACATCTTCCGCGGTTCCGCGGCCTCGAGCTGGGGGATGGAGCGCGCGGCGGCCGATTACATGGGCATGCTCGCGACGATCATCAACGGCCTGGCGCTGCAAGCAACGCTGGAAAACAAGTTCCACCTGCACACCCGGGTGATGACGGCCATAAGCATGCCGGAGCTGGCCGAGCCCTACATCCGCCGCAAAGCCATCAAGCACCTGGACTCCCGCCGCGTCGTCGTCTTCGCGGGCGGCACCGGCAACCCGCTGTTCACCACCGACACGGCGGCTGCCCTGAGGGCCCGCGAAGTCGGCGCCGACATCATCCTCAAGGCTACGAAGGTCGACGGCATCTACGACTCCGACCCGATGAAGAATCCGAATGCCAAAAAATTCAACGAGTTGACTTATTTGGACGTCATCTCGAAGAAACTCGACGTCATGGACGCCACCGCGATCACCATGTGTATGGAAGCTAACCTCCCGATCATGGTATTTAAATTGGCTGAACCTGGATCCATTCGCCATGCCTTGACCAATGAGGGCGTGGGAACGATCGTCCGCTAAGGGGAATTGCAATGTCCGAGTTGGTCACCACCTGCAAAGCGAACATGGAAAAGCGCGTCAAATCGTTTGAAGCCGATTTGACGAAGGTCCGTACCGGCCGCGCCTCGATCGCGCTCCTCGACGGCATCAAAGTCGACTACTACGGCAACTTCACGCCGCTCAATCAGGTCGCGACCCTGACGACGCCGGACGCGCGGACGATCACGATCGCGCCTTACGAAAAGAAACTCATCCAGGAGATCGAGAAATCGATCATGAAGGCCGATATCGGCATCACGCCGACCAGCGACGGCAACGTCGTCCGGATCCCTATCCCGGCGCTGACCGAAGACCGCCGTAAAGACATCGTGAAAAACCTGAAAAAAATGTCGGAAGACGCCAAAGTCGCCATCCGGAACATCCGCCGTGAAGCCAACGACGCCGTGAAAAAACAGGCGAAAGACAAGGTGATCACGGAAGACGAAGTGACGCGCCTCGAAGCCGACATCCAAAAATCCACCGACGGCTTCATCAAGGCGATCGACGAGCGGCTCGCCAAAAAAGAGCTGGAAGTCATGAAGATCTGATGATGCGCACCGCTTTGGAGCTCGCGCACGCGATCCGCACTAAAGCTGTGAGTCCGGTGGAAGTGGCCCGGGAGTATCTGGCGGTCTGCGACCGCCGGAATCCCGGGCTCAACGCATTGGTGTGGCGCCGCGACGCCGAGCTCCTGGCGGAAGCGAAGACGGCCGAGGACGCGGTGCTCCGCGGCGACCCGCTCGGACCGTTTCACGGCGTGCCGATCCCGATCAAAGACCTGACCGAAACGCTCGGCCAGCCGACGACGCACGGCTCACTCGCCGCCAAGCAGAAGCACGGCCGCTTCGACGCCAGCTCGGTGACGCAGATGCGCAACGCCGGCTTCCTGTTCATGGGGCGGTCCAATTCCCCGGAGTTCGGGTCACTGCCCGTGACCGAGAACAAGATCTTCGGGGCGACCAGGAACCCGTGGAATACAGACCGGACTCCCGGCGGATCGAGCGGCGGCGCCGCGGCGATGGTGGCCGCGGGCATGGCTCCCATCGCGCACGCGAGCGACGGCGGCGGCTCGATTCGGATTCCGGCATCCTGCTGCGGTCTGGTGGGACACAAAGCTTCCCGCGGGCGGATTCCCAAAGGCCCCTGGCTCAGCGAAATTCTCCACGGCTTCTCGACGGACGGCTGCGTTTCGACCAACGTCGCCGACACGGCGGCGATGCTCGACGTGCTGAATCACTGGGACCCCAACGCCTGGACCGGCGTCCAGGTCCCCGACGTCCCGTTCGCCACGTCGACGAAGCTCCGCGCTCCACGCGTGCGCATCGCCTACACGACGACCAGCCCGCTCTCGGTCAAACCGGAGCAGAGTTCCATCGACGCGGTGACCAAGACCGCGACGGTGCTCGCGGCCCTGGGATTTCCCGTCGAAGAAGCCAAAATCAAGTGGCCGATGGCTCCCGACCAGCTCGAAAAAGACTTCCTGACGGTCTGGGCGACCGGCTCCGCCTATCTGGATTTTCCGGATTGGACCGACGTCGAAACGGTAAACAAAGATCTGCTCGCCCAAGCGAAGGCGCAGAGCAGCTACGACTACATCAAAGCGCTGATCCGCCTGCAGATCTTTTCCCGCCAGCTCTTGAATTCGTGGGGCTCGGACTTCGACGTGTTGCTGACGCCGACCATCGCGATGGAACCGCCGAAGATCGGCTGGATCCACGAAGGCAACGACGTGATGCATCGTGCCGTGGAAATGGTGCCGTATTCCGGCTGGATCAACGTCACCGGCCAGCCCGCGATTTCGCTTCCGATGCACGTTGCGGCCTCCGGCCTTCCCGTCGGCGTCCAGCTCGTCGGCGCTCCCTGGCGCGACGACCTGATTCTGCAGATCGGCCAGGAGCTCGAGGACGCCATCCAATGGCAGGCGTCGCTGCCCGTATAGCCGGAATTTGTCTGGCGTAACGGCTCGTTCTTCCCGACATATTGCCGCGATTTGAAAGGTTCAAGATCGCCCCGGCTTCTGCCGATGGCATAGGTATGTTCAAGGATATGATAATCCTGGCGCTCGCCCTCTCGGGGTGTACGTCCAACTTGAAGCCCGTCACGAAAGACGGTGGCAAGCTGGCGACGGCTACCGGCCAGGAAACCGGCTCGACGACGGCTGGCACCGAAGTCTTGAAGATTCCCGCGATCGATCTCGACGGTCTGAAGACGGTCACCATCGACGTCGGTGCCCTCAAAGGCTTCACCGTTCAGGCGCCGAACGGCATCGACCCGAGCACCGAGCTCAGCGCGACACTCAGTCCCGAAGCGACCTTCCCGCTCGAAGTCGACGGCACCGTCGCGCTCGCTGCCAAGATCCGCATCGGTCTCCCCGAATTCCTCCTCGCGGGCATCGACCTGATGCATCCCGAGACGATCGCGATATACGCGCGCAAAAAAGACGGGACCATCTTCCAACTGCCGCCCGAAGACGTCACCGTCGAAGCGCCGAAGCTTTACGTCATGATCGGCGAATATCTCTCGCTCGTCGTGGTGCAAAGCCGGCCCGCGCTCGCGATCACGACCGCGACCATCACGCAGGTGGGAGGCAATCCGACGGTAAGCTGGACGTCGGCGCCGATCGGCAAGGATCCTCTCTATGAAATCCAGGTATTCGACAGCGGTTGCCAGAAGCTCATTCAGTCGCAAGCGACGAAAACCTCGAACGTCGCCATTGCGCCTCCGCTCGCTGCGGGCGACTACTGCGTGAAAGTGTTGGCCAAGATCGGCGACGGCACGCTGGCGCAAAGCGGCGAGCCACTGCTGCTGCACATTCTTCCGTCGACCCTGACGGATTTCACATTCTCATATCCGACGGGTCAGACCGCCGGCACCTCGACGCCGGTCGTGACCTGGAGCAACGCCCCGCGCCTTGCCGACCCGTCCGCGACCTACGACATCAAGATCTGCTCCGATGCGGCTTGCACCACGATCGAAGCTCAGGCGTCAGGATTGACCGTTACGACGTTCACGCCCGGCAGCCCGCTCCCGGACGGCGTGCACCATATCGTACTGACCGCGAAGAACGGCGCCGGCGAAGTGCTCGACGCCGTCAACAGCGGTGCATTCGTGCTGACGACCGACACCGCGATGCCGTCCACGTTCAGCATCGCGGGGGCTTCGGGCGCCGACTCAGGAGACACGACGCCGACCATTTCGTGGGGAGCGTCGACCGACCCGACCGCGGTAACCTACGACGTCAAGCTCTCCCTGGCCGCCGATTGCTCCTCACCTGTGGCGCAGTCGTCTGGGCTGACCGTGACCAGTTTCACGGCAGCCGCCCCGCTTGGCGACGGCCTCTACCACGTCTGCGTTCGTGCGACCGACGCGGGCGCCCATCCGCGGGACGCCAGCAACTCGGGCACCTGGACTGTCCGCGTCGACGACACCTCGCCGAGCCCGTTCACGATCCTCGGCCCCACCTCGCCGTCGTCCACCGGCAAACCATCGATCAGCTGGTCGGCTGCTACTGACGCCACCGCCGTGCTTTACGACGTGCAGCTATATCAGTCCGGCTGCACGAGCTTGGTCGAGCAAAGCCTGGGTCTTGCCGCCTCACCTTACGTCGTCACGACCCAGCTTCTAACGGCGAACTCCTACTGCATCAAGGTGACGGCGAAGGATGCCCTGGCACACTCCCGTCCGGCCACGAATACGAGCTATCCGTTCACCGTCACCGTTGCAAAGCCGGGTGACCCGGCGGGCGCATCGGCGACTCCGGGTGTCCTATCTAACGCACTCCTCTGGACGACCGGCTCGAGCGCCACCGGCTACCTTGTCATCCGCAAACCCAACAGCGCCGTCGATTATGCTCCGATAGACGGCACGGCCTACACAGCGGGCGCCTCTTACAGCGGCAACACCATCGCTGCCCTGCCGTCCGCACCGAATGCCAGCGACACGGGACTCACCGCAGGAACGACTTATTACTACGCGATTTATGCGCGCAACGACGCGCTCGCTTACTCGGCCCTGCCCACGACGACTTCGGGAACGCCGACCGCCGGCTCGACTCCTGCAGTCGTCGTGTCGTTGTATGACGGCACTAACGTCAAGATCTTGAAGTTCGAGTCCGGGTCCCCTTCGGTCATCGGAACGATCGCCGTCAGTCAATCTCGCTTAGTCAGTCTCGCCTTCAGCCTTACGGATTCTCTCCACTACGTCAAAACTACTTCCCCGCCTGACTTCATCTCGTCGAGCGTCGGCTCGAGCGGCGGCGCCTTTTCCTCACCTTACCAGGAGGTCGGGGAACTGAACGCCGGGCACGTCAGCCTCGCCATGGATTCCCAAGGCAAGAACCACGTGGCCTTAGCAGCTTACTACGACGTCAAGTACGCTTCGGGAATCAACGAAGCAACGTGGCCGACGCCGGAACTGATCCGAGCCGACCCTTCCACGTCCGGGTCGAGCGACATCAGCATCGCGCTCGACTCCCACGACAAACCGCACGTCGTTTTCATGCAATTTGACGTCAACGCGGGAACCAATTCCATATTCTACGCCAACCGCATCACGGGATCGTGGGCGCTCTCGACCGCAGGCGCACTAAACAACAATGGGAACAGCACGGCCTGCACGGTCGTGGCAAACCCCCGCTTCGCGCTCGATGCGTACGGTTTCGCCCATGTCGCTTACGTGTGCGACGGCACCGTGGTTTACGCCACGAACAAAACCGGCGCCTGGACTTACTCTGGCGTCGATTCCGGAAATGCTCCCGACATTGCCGTGACGCCGACCGGAACTCCGACGGTCGCGTACTACAAGTCGGCCAATATTTACGCCAAAGAATTGATAGTGTCGACATGGACGGGCGGCGCCGTTGCCAATCAGGCGGTCAACTACCCGCCTCGCATCGGGTACGACGGAAACGGCAAGCTCCACCTCGTTTGCTTCCGGACTACCTCGAGCTTGAAGGTGGATCATTTCACCAACGAGTCCGGGTCGTTCGTCCTCGACGGCAGCTACACCGCAACAGGCGGGGCGGACTTCAGCAGCACCATGACCATCAAGGGCGCGCACGGCAACGGCAATTTCGCTCTTTATCAGCCGGAATTGGCGATGGCCTATTTGGACGTCGGCGTCAAAGTCATGAAGCGCACTTCGGCCTGGACCTTGGGCTCGACCCCGAACGGCCAAACGGACGGCAACGTAGTCATCGACAAGAACGGCTGGATCCGGGCGGGCTTCTCGGACACTGGCGCCCTCAAATACAAGATGGTCGACAACGTCGGCGGCTCGTTCGGATCTCCCGCCGACATCCGCTCGGTTGGCATTATCAGTTCAGTCGGCATTTCCGTGGACTCGAACAGCCAAATCCACGCTGCCTATTCGGACGGCGACGACGTGTACCTGATAACTCAGGTCAGCAACGCATGGGGCGCCCCTGTTGCAGTGAAGACCCAGACTCAGGCCATGATGGCCGGTAGCATCGACATCGCCCTCGACGGGAACGATAAAGACCACATTGTTTACACTTCGCCCGATTCGATGTCCTTGTCGCCCATCTACTATTCGACGAACGCCTCGGGCTCGATGGTCACGACTGCGGCCGTTGATCTCAACAAGACCTCCTCGGGTACGGCTTGCGGGACCCAGGCCTCAAATCCGAGCATCGCGGTGACGCGCGCCGGCAAAGCCTACATTTCCTATACGTGCAACGACTTCACCACCGTCGCGACAAATGTCTCCGGCAGCTGGGCCTACTCGGCAAGCGGCTACAACGGGCAAGCCACGCGGTCCAAGATCGTGCTCGACGCGAACGACGTCCCTTACACCATTACCCGGGACTTCGGCGGAGCCCTAACCGTGCATTGGGGGCCGACGTTTGCTTCGAGTTGGGGAGTCGCCAACCCAACGGCGCAAGTCAATCCAGCGATCGCCGTCGACGCGTTGAACACCATTCACGTCATCTGGCAGGACGCGTCTTACAACATCAAGCATTCATGGCGGTACGCCACGGGTCAGACCGGCGTCGAGACGGTCGCCTCCCCGTCAAACAACGTGACGCTTTTCCGCTCGCTCGGCATCAGCGGCGTCCTCGGCCAAGGCAACTACTGAAGGCAGCCGCCGAATCATGACCAGCGTCACATCGTCCGGCAGCACGTCCTGACGCCCGCTATCGGTCGCCAGCTGCGCGATGATGTCGAACAACCTCGGGCTGTCGAAATCAGGCCGGGTGTCCTGCACGACGTTCGCGAACCGCTTGATTCCCGCCCCGCCGTCTAGCACCCCGTCCGTGAAGCCGAGCAGAAAATCGCCTTCCGCCAGCTCGACGGGGCGAAGAATCAACGGCTCGCTGACGGAGTCCTGGCCGAGGCCGAGCAGATCCGACTTCGGGTGCTTCAGGATTTGGACCTTTTTGGTTGCTTCCACGACGTGAAGCCAGCGCTGCGCCGCGCAGGCTCCAACCTGTACGGCGGAGCCTTCCAGCACGACGACGGAAAGCGTCGTGCATTGCTCGCCCGCAAAAGTCGTCCGGACGAGGTTGTCGACGGTCTTCGCGAACAAGGGCGCGTCTATCGGACCGAGCTTCCAGGCCTCCCGGCTCGACGCCCAGGCTGCCGCGATGACCGCGGTGTTGAGCGCGGCGCTCGGGCCTTTGCCCACGCCGTCGCCGAAGGCCAGGACTCCGCGACCTTTGTCTTCGAAGACCTGAAACCAGTCCCCCGCCATCGACCAGTAAGGCCGATACAGAACCTGGTACTCGAACGGGCCGATCCGCCCCCGGCGCTCGCGCGGCAGAAGCAGCAGCTGCACGGCGCGGCCCATGTCCATTTCGCGGCTGAGCGCCAGCTTTTCGCCCAGCGTGACCGTCAGGTGGTGGGCGAGGCGGAGGAGCCAGCCGACTCCCGCGGCCAGGACGATTTCGACGCAGGGAAAGATCCAACCGGCGGTCAGCAAAGCGCCGAGGCAGACGACGATCCAGACCGCCGTCGCGGCGCCGGTCACGGTCAAGGCAGTCTGCGCCCGCCGCCGCGTCAACAGTCCGAGCAAAATAGGGAAGGCCAAAGCTAGAAACGCGGCGACCGTAAGCGGCTGGTACAGAAAAGCCCGCGTCAGCACCGCGTTCATCATCGACACGACGGCGAAGTAGCTCGGCACCTTGCCGTTCGGCGTGTCGACGAAGCGGGCTCCGGTGAACGCGTCGGCGACCAGGACGGCGATCTCGCCTCCCTGCAGCTTTTCCTGAAAATTGGCGTGGATCGTCGAGCGCACCCGGTCGTACCCCGGAGCTTGGTAAAATCCGGAGACGGGCAAGGCGTTGGCGAGCGACTTCACGGGGTCGACGAAGTCGACGTAGAGATTGCCTTCCGGAGACGTGGGAATCGCTCCCTGATCGTCCACCGGATGCCCGTCTTCCCAGTGCAAACCGCTGCCGGCGAGGAGGCCCATGTTCGGCAGAACGACCGCGTCGCCAACCCGGAATCCCGCGGGCATTTCGGCGTTGGTCGCCAGATTCAGGTTGCCGAGGCCGTCCACTCCCGCGAGCGACGATGCCTCTGGCAAGATGGCCCAGACTCCGACCTCAGCGACCGGCAGCGTCTCGGGCGTCCGGTTCGGGACGAGCAGGCCGGGATTCAAAATTGAGGTGCGTTGCGCCCGCATGTTCGACGCTTCCTCCGTCACGACCGCTCCGGCGACGAAGCCCGGACGATGCGCGCCGGGCGCGTCGACCTCTTCGGTAGGCGCGCCGAAGCCGACGAGAAAGACGCGGCGGTATCCGGCACCCAGCAGCAGATCGCCGACCCGGCGCCATTCGGCAAACGTCGGGCTGCGCCCGAGCTTTTCGAGCGAGCGGTCCTCGAAGAGAACCAGACGCAGGCGGGAGTCGAGCAAGGGTCTGAGACCCGCGACCGCGCGGAGCTTCATGGCTGGCTGCAGGAAAAGATACGAGTTGAGGTAGCTGCCGACGGGTGTGTTCATGGCCGCCAGCGCAACGAGAAGCACGACCGCGAGGACGACCCCGAGGCGCTTGCTCCTTGCGACCAGTTGGCGCCAAAAACGGTTCATTCCGGGCGGTCCTCGGCGCCGTCGAAGTCGGTCGCGGGACGCAGCGGCATCGGGTCGAGGGGCGCGCCCAGCGGAGCAGTGCTCACGTCTTTGACGGCAGCCAGCTCGGTGATCAGCGCGGCGTGGGCGGGCAACGCCGGTTCGGGACTCAGCACCAGGTGACGCGCTCCGTCCGCGAGGTAAAAGAGCTGCGGGTTCCCGAGCAGGAGGTTTTCCTGATTGAGCGAGCAGACGCCCAGGCCCGAGACGGGAATGTCGACGCCACCCGCGCAGGCAGTCGCGATCAGCGTTTCCAGCTCGGCGTCGGTGTAGGCGGAGTTCGTCAGGCAAAGATCATCGGGTGCCGCCGCGACTTCCGGCGGCACGGTCTTGCCGTCGAACGCCGCCCGGAACACGTCGCCCATCGTGGCGCAGTCGGGGTTCAGGTCCGCTTGCCGCACGAGGCGAACGAGGAACCGGGTCATGTGGACCGGGTAGGGCGAAGAGCCTTTCGCTTCGGCAGGAAAGAACTCCAATCTCTGCGCGCCTTCGGCTTTGCCCTTCAGGCGAGACCGCATCGCGAATCTTTCGACGTCGCCACTCACCAGCGAGTAGTAGCGGGGAAGCTTGTCAGACACTTCGGCACCGACGCGTCGCCAAACGTAGGCGCCGGCGACGGTGACGCTTTCCGACGCCGCGTCGTACTCGAGTCGCGCGGTCGTGCGGTCCCGAACGCTGTCAGGGGCCGCGAGATTGCCGAAGGTCGCTTCGATGACGGACGTCGCCGTAGAAAAGCGCGAATCGATGCGCTGCTCGTCCCCGTCTCCTACAGGGGTGGCACTGAGGTAGCGCACTTTCGCGCTCTGGCCTTCCCCTTCGGGCGAGAACTCGACGCTCACCTGACTGTGGGCATTTGCTTCCCCGTCGACCGGGTAGAGATCCACGCCGAATTGGTACTCGGATTCGGGGGGATTCAAGCGCACGACGAGGAAGGCGTTTGCCTTGCCGTCGTCTCCGAGCTGCTTGAACAGACGCTCGGCGACGCCTTGCTTGAAAGTGACGTCCTTGCCGCGAAAAAAGCCGTCGGCCCCGAAGACGCTCCCCAGTACGATTTGCATCGCGCCGAGCACGGAGTGCAGTTGCCCCGCGGCACGGCTGCCGGCGTTCAACGTGGCTTTGGCGAGGGCCAGCGGTTCCTTCGTCGGGTCGATGGGAGTCGCGGCGGGCTCGTTCGTCGCGACGCCTGGTCCGAGCGACTTGCCGAGATTGGCGACGTACTCGGTGCCGAGCAAAGCCATCGGGACGGCCTGCGCAACTTCCGTGTCGCCGTCGTCGCCGTCATCGGGCGCCGGCTCCGCCGCCTTGTCGTCACTCTTCTGATCCGACTTGGCGCACGCGCCGGTGAGGGCTAAAACTCCAAGCACCAAAATGCTGCGCAAATGGCTCGCCACGGGCAACTCCGCTACTGAATTTCTTCAATAGTTTTCGGAGTTTCGTCGCCAAACTCGCGTCCGCGCCGGGTCGCCCCCGCGAATCTTCAGGGGAAAACCGGCGAAGTTGGCGAAAAAATCAGAGCTCTTTCGACGGCTCGTTGAGCGTCGTCAGCTTGCGCTTCTTGATGCGCTCGACAAGCGTCGTCCGGTTGAGGCCGAGCAGCTTCGCCGCCTGATTGCGATTGTTGCCCGTGCGTTCGAGAGCCTGGCGGATCAGGTCGTTCTCGAGCGTCTCGATGAAGGTCTGAAGGTCCATGCCAGTCTCAGGCAGGTCGCCGAATTTCAGCGGAAACTGCACCGGTACCTTGCTCGGCCGGGCGAGCGGCATCGACACCTGCCGCCTCATGTCATTCCCAGCGGAGCCGGAGGCTAGGCGCTGGGAATCCAGAGTCGCCTTGGCCAATTCAATCTGATCGACGAGCTCTTTCGGCAGGTCGGTCGCGTCGAGCGCGCCGCCGCCCTTCATGACGATCAGGCGCTCCACCAGGTTTTGCAGCTGGCGCACGTTGCCCGGCCAGCTGTAGTTCACGAGGATCTGCACCAGCTCTTCGGTCAGGTAGCACGGCGTCGAGACGTTTTGCATGCGGTTCGACGTCTCGACGAAATGGTCGAGGAGCGCCGGGATATCGTCCAGGCGCTCACGCAGCGCGGGGATCGTGACGGGCAGGACGTTCAACCGGTAGTAGAGGTCGAGGCGGAAG
>JAYVBB010000437.1:0-7599 GCA_043750715.1 Pseudomonadota bacterium
TCTACATTCCGCAAACCTCCGCCACTTTTAATCCGGGCAAGGATGGCAAAGCGCAGACTTTCCTCAGTGACACCCTTCATCAGTGGGGCATGTCGATCGCCGAGCACTCCCATGCGCTTGGCGTTCGCGAGCGCATTCGCGATCGCTCCTTCGTCACGGAAAAGCCAGTCCTCGGCCTACGAGCATCAGACGGCCTACATCTCCCAGCCGACCAATCCGGGCCTCTATAACGGTCCTTACAAAGTGAAAGAGATCAATCCGTCTAGCCACGTCCTGCTCGAACGCAATCCCGCGTACTTCGGCAAGCCGGCCGCCTTCCCCCAGGTTCTCTTCAAGATCCTGCCGAACACGCAAGCGCTGGAAGCCAACCTTCTCGCGGGCTCGATCGACATGACGGGCTCCGTAGGCATCACCTTCGACCAAGGCCTCGCGTTCAAGAAGCGCATGGCCGCCGACCCGGCGATGGCGCGCAAATACCGCGTCGACACCCTCGAAGACTTGATCTTCGAGCACTTGGACTTCAACCTCCGTGATCCGGTCGTCGCCGACAAGGCCGTCCGCCAGGCTTTGATGTACGCCGTCGACCGTCCGAAGCTCTGCAAAGCCCTCTTCGACGGCCTGCAGAAACCCGCCGCGCACGCTTACCATCCGCTTTCCCCTTACTTCTCCAAGGACGTGACGGACTATCCTTACGATCTCGCCAAAGCGGAAGCGCTGCTCGACGGCGCCGGCTGGAAGAAGGGCTCCGACGGTGTCCGCGTCAAGAACGGTCAACGCCTGAAGCTCTCGATCATGACGACCGCGCAGAACAAAGTCCGCGAGCTCGTCGAAGTGCACCTCCAGGAAGCCTGGAAAAAGGCCGGCGTCGAGCTGACGATCAAAAACGAGCTCGCCCGCGTCTTCTTCGGCGAAACGCTGCGCCGCGCCCAGTACGGCTCGATGAGCATGTACGCTACGACGCTCAACTCACCCGACGACATCCAGCTGGCGACGTTCCACTCCGGCAAGATCCCGAACGCGGCCAACAACTTCGCCGGCTCCAACTACATGGCGTGGAAGAACGACAAGGCGGACAAGCTTTACGATCAAGCCCAGACCGAGCTCGACTCGCAAAAACGCGTCGCGCTGATCCACCAGGTCATCAAGGAATACGTCGAGGAGCTGCCGCAGCTCCCGCTCTACTACCGCGCCAGCGTGCTCATCGCTCCGAAGGCGTTGAACGCCCACCAGCTCGGCGGCGTGACGTATCCGACGTCACTTCGCGTCGATCGCTGGACCTGGGACGAAGCGACCTCGCATTGACGTCCACGCCGATTCCGCATCAGTGATTGACGCGGAAGATCAGCGCCGACGCGATGTGAATGACGCTCACCACATACATGAAAACGGCGAAGGGCATGTGAAAGGTATGCCAATATCCCATGAAGCGCCGGTAGTAAGACCCCGTCATCAACCGGCGTTTGGCGCGCGCATAATCTTTGAGCGGCCGGCCGATCGCGCGCGGTGCCCCTTTCGGCACCGGCGGCCGGCTGACCAGCAGCCTGACGTCACCGAGCACCGACTGGAAAAACACGGTAAATAGATCCGCCTGACCCGACGCCACGGCAGCGGTACCGCCGGCGTAGAGCAGGGCGTCGTCCTTCGCTTTGCGTAAAATCTCGGGCGTCAGCTTCGGCTTCGTCATTCCGGCCAGCATGACGAAGCCCTCGTTGAGCTCGGCCAGGCGGGCTTTGAGCTCGCCCCTTTGCATCAGGAGCTGCGTGTAGAAGTAGCGTCCCACGACGCCCGACGCGAAGCTGATCATCATGCTCCAGAACGAGATCGAGACCAGGCCGTTGACCTGGAAATTGCAGTGGAAGACGATCAGCGTCGGGCCCACCAGGCCGCAGAAGATGTGAAAGTCCATCCAGCCGGTGATCGATCCTTTGTCCCGGAGCGCGGGCAGTCGTTTGCGGAGGATGTAGAGGTTGGTCAAACAAATGATGCCGAAACCGATCCACCCCAGCGCGAAGCTCATCGGGCGTCCCGGTTCCGGGTTGACCTTGGCGAGCGCGAACAGCCCGTGCCTGGCGACGACCTTGTTCAACGACAGGTACTCGAAGGAGAGCCAGGCCGTGAGGCCCAGCCAGATCATGACGTAGTGCTTCAGCTTCAGATTCATACCTACTCGATGACTCCCGTGCAGGCGGCACTCGTGCAATGAACGGTCTTAGTCCCCGAGCAGATCGATGCCGTCTGAGCCTCCTGGCAGGCCGAGACGAAGCTAGTCTCGGCGGCGGTGTAGCGTGCAACCCGGCCCGCTGCGTTGGCGTTTTTAGTGAACCCGTGCGGCGCTTCGCAGCTGGACTTGCCGCCGCCGACGGAGGCGCAATCGGCGTCGCTAGAGCAGACGTTGGCGTCTTTGCCGAACTCGGTGAGGACGGCTTCCATGACGAGAGCCAGCGTCGCGCAGTCGGAGGAATCGACGACCATTTCGCTGACGTTGACGATCTTGCCGGCCATGCAGACGCTCGCGACGTCGCCCGGCTCGGTGTACCTGAACTTGACTTTCATGCCGGCGTGAGCGAATTCCGCCGGCAGATTCGTCGGCTCGAGGCGGCTGCCGTTCGCCAGCTCGATCATCAGCTTGCAGCCGTCGAGTCCCGTCATGTCGACGATCTTGCCGACCGTGAGGTCGGCGCCAGTGCCTGTGTCATGGAAATAATCCCAGGAGATCGTCACTTTCTTGCCCGTGACGTCGTCGATGAACGTGATGGTTCCCGCCTCGGGATCGTAGGTGTAGCGGTCGGACCCGATCAGGACGCCGTCGACCTCGACGTGGAACGACTCCAAAACGGCTTTTGACGGCAGCTTGATCGGGGCCGTAGGCCCGGAAAAGTCGCAGTTCAGTGTTCCGCGTTCCGGGTAGGACTCGGCGACGGTGAGTTTGCAGAATCCGCCTTGGACTTCCACCGGCTCGTCGGCCTGCTCTTCCTCGGTGTCCCCTGCCGGTGTCGTTTCCGCCTCGCCGTCGTCGTCCCCATTGCTCTTGCCGAGTTCGGCGGCCTTGTCGCAGGAACAGAAAAGCCCGACGACCAGCAGCGGCAGGTAAAGCCATCTCATGTCTAAGTCCCCCGAATGGCAGAAGATCCTTTTACTTTCTCCTTGTCGGTCGCCGACGTCGGGACGTTAGGACCCCGCCGGTCTCAATAATTGTCAAGTGTAATCAAGTGGTTATAGTAGAAGACCCCAATGCCCCGGCCGTGATATTCTCGAAGCCAAACCCCGGAAAAACGTTTTCATCGCGGCGCGTTGCATGACTTGGCAGGAAGTATCGCTGAAGCTTAGCCGTCTGCTCCCTTTGCTCGGGGTCGGCCTGATCGGCGGCATTGCTTGGCTCTCCTTTCATCGCCGTCACAAAATGCACGTCAAAGGCGCCCGGGCTTACAAAGACGCCAAAGACAACGACATGATCGAACCGTTGTCTCTCCATCCGGAAATCGACCCGGTGCGGTGCGCGGGCTGCGGCGCCTGCGTCAAAGCCTGCCCTGAAGGCGAGATCATTCAGATGATCAACCACAAGGCGGTGCTCACGGCCCCGACCAAGTGCGTCGGTCACGGCGAATGCGAGATCGCGTGCCCGTTCAACGCCATCTCGCTCGTCTTCGGCACCAAGACCCGCGGCATGGACCTGCCCCGAATCACGACGAATTACGAAACCAACGTGCCCGGACTCTACATTTCGGGCGAGCTCGGCGGCATGGGACTCATCCGGAACGCCATCAAGCAGGGCAAGCTCGCGGCGGAGCACGCGGTCGCCAACATTCCGCGCGGCGGCCCGCGCACCGACACCGACATTCTGGTGATCGGCGCCGGCGCGGCGGGCCTGTCCGCGGCACTTGCTGCCGTCCACGCCAAAGTCCCCTACATTTGCATCGAGCAAAACAGCGTCGGCGGCACGATCTACAACTTCCCCCGGCAGAAGGTCGTGATGACCCAGCCGGCCATCCTGCCGCTCGTCGGCGAGATGAAGTTCGGCGGCAACAAGGTGTCGAAGGAGGAGCTGCTCGACTACTGGACCGGGATCCGGAAGCAGACCGGTCTCAAGATCAAGGAAGGCTGCAAATTCCTCTCGCTGAAGAAGGACCAGCATGGCGTCTTCCACGTCGAGACGTCGATCGGCAAGGTCACGGCGAAAAAAGTCATGCTGTGCATGGGAGTGCGCGGCAGCCCGCGGAAGCTCGGCCTCCCGAACGAAGACATGGCGAAGGTGACCTACAACCTGCTCGACCCCGACCAGTACCGGAAGCGTCACGTCGCCGTCGTCGGCGGCGGCAACGCGGCCGTCGAGGCCGCGCAGTACCTCGCCAAGTCGAAGCTTCGCAATCACGTGACGCTGCTGGTCCGGAGCCCCAAGCTCGACCGCTGCAATCAGGAGAACCAGGACATCATCAACGCCATGGCCAAGAAGGGCCAGGTGACGATCCGCTACAACACGATGGTCAAGGAAATCCAAAAGCGGCACCTCGTCATCGAGCAGGACGGCAAGCCCCTTGACCTGCAGAACCACTTCCTCTTCGTCTTCGCCGGGGCGGAGATGCCCTTCAAATTTCTGGAGAGCATCGGCATCAAGATCGACAAGAAATTCGGCGAGCCGGTGAAAAAAGCATGACCAAACGCGCCCTGATCGCCTTTTGCGCCTTGCTGACCGCCTGCCTGTCAGGCCTGATCTGGTTCTCCTGCAGCATCGAGCAGCCGAGCGTCGGCAAGGACAACGAAGAGACCAAGTTCCAGCACGCCGACTTCACCGACGAGAACGCTTGCACGGAATGCCACGAGGACGCCCGACCGTCGCCCGAGCACGGCAAGGGGTCGGATTGTCGCGTGTGTCATGACTCGAATGACGAAAAGAAAGCCTTTACCCCGAAGGAAGGCATCACGAGCAGCGGCGCGACGAAAACGAAGACTGATACGACTTCGGAAACGGGTTCCGAGACCGAGACCGCCACGAACACGGAAAACGATCCGACGAAAGTGCACGAGCACCCCGCGGGTCTCACCAGCTGCGTCGCGTGTCACGAAAAAAACCGCGCCCCCCCGCCTCACGTGGAGACAGGCGACTGCGCCGTCTGCCACGAACCCAGTAACGTAGGCGGTCCGTGGAAGCCCAAGTGACCCCGCTGCGCTCCCTGGCTGCTGTCGTCGTTCTGGGAGCGCTCGGCCCTTTCCTCGCCGCTCACGAAGCGCACGCAGGGGAATACTACGGGCGGGTGATGGTCGGCGCATATCAAGCGGACGAGACCGAGGCGGCGCCGGTCGAAGGCACCGACAGCAACGACCAGCGCGCGCTGCTCGGTCGGGGTTACCTGGACGTCACGGGCATCGGCCCCTTCCGCAACGAGTTCGTGCTCGACTTCCGTGACAAGTACGACGAGTTCGGTAAACGCGACGACAAGCGCATCGCCTTGACCGAGAGCAACGAGCCGGAGCTGCGCCAGCTGGCCATCAAGTATCCTTTCGAGGGCGACCGCATCTTCTGGTCGCTCGGCCGCTTTCCCGTCGAGGACGCGGGCATCGTGGCGAACGACGGAGCCGAGGTCGGCTACAAGCTCACCGGCAACTGGCGCGCCGGGCTCTTCGGCGGCCTTATCCCCGATCCTGCACCCGGCAAATCGCTCACCCTGACGCCCGAAGAACGCGAGGTCGGCACCTACGCGACTTATCAGTCCCGGACCAAGGACTGGTGGCAGCACTCCTACTTCGCCAACGGCCTGGTCGTCCGACAGACGCAGGAAGAACCCGAAGTTTTGGGCGACGGCACCACCGAAGAGGCGGATCCGGACTCGGGCCTGGTCTCGGTGACCAACGTCAATCTCTACTCGCAAAGCATCTATCAGCCCAGCCAGGGCACTCGGATCTCGGCGGTGGGCTATCTCAACCTGGCGCCGAGTGCCTATCTCCGGAACTTCTGGGGGGCATACTACCGCCAGCTGACGCCGTCGTTTTCGGGGACGGCCAGCGTCCTGCGCCTCGACCTGACCGAGTATAGAAAGGTCCGCGACATTCGTGAGACCATCGGCCCCAGCGGGTACACCCAGGGGAAGCTGAGCGTGCTGCAAAAGATGAACAAGCGGCTCGGGATCACCGGCGACGCGCTCTACGGAACGCGCGAGGACGGGTTGATGAAGTACGAGATCGCGCCGGGCGCCCGTCTGACCCAGCTCTTGAACAACAAGGTCTCGGTCTACGGCCGCGGCGGCTTCCGCCGCAACTTCATCAGCAAAGATACCTTCGTCATCGCCGGCGGCGACTTCTACGCGAAGAAGTTCGAGCTCGGCGTGGCGCAGGAGTACCGGATAGAGAACCGCAATGACGGCGACTCCCTGCATGCGATGATCACGGATGCGAGCGTCAGCACGCTGCTTGCCGACGCCATCCTCGGGTCCGCCATGGTCGAGTACTCGAAGGACGAAAACGTCACGATCATGAGCGGGTTGCTGACGCTCGGCTTCCGCTTCGGCTCGCGGCAGATGACGCCCTTCATCGATTCGGCGCGGCCGGTGGAGCGCGTCCAATGAGACTGCGCTTCCTGACATTGCTGCTCCTCCTCACCTGGCTCCAGGCGCCGTTCGTGGACGCCAAGGACGACAAGGCGTCGACCGGCGAAGGCGTCGTCAACAAGCTGCTCGCCCCCGGCCCGTTGATGGAGGGGCACAAGAACCTCGAGCACGGCGATTGCCTGAAGTGCCACGACGCCGGCCAGGGCGTCCCCGACGCCAAGTGCCTCTCCTGTCATACCGACATCAAAAAATCGATCGGCGAGAAGGACACGTTCCACGGCAAAGCGGTCGGGAAGAACTGCTTCAGCTGCCACACCGACCACAAGGGGCGGCTCTTCAACTCGACCCAGGTCAACAAGACGACGTTCAACCATGCGCTGACCGGCTTCTCGCTCACCGGCAAGCACGCCAAGATCTCCTGTACCACCTGCCACACGGAAAAGCGCGGAGCCAAGCCCGTCCGCAAGGCGGACACGCGGTTCTTCGGCAAGGACGAGTCCTGCAAGGAGTGCCACAAGAAAGACGACATCCACCACTTCCCGCCCAAGCTCGCGGCGAAGGAGTGCAGCGCCTGCCACACGACCACGTCGTGGAAGAACGGCACGAACTTCGACCACAAGAAGGAGACGGGTTACGCCCTGATCGGCGACCACGCCACCCTCACGTGCAACAAGTGCCACGCGCCCAAGGGTGAAAAATCGTCCAAGTACGACTTCCCGGAGCTGAAGACGAAGCAGTGCCTGACTTGCCACGCCGACTACCATAAAGACGGGCTGAGTCCGAAGTTCCGGGGCGGCGCCTGCGACAAGTGCCACGCGCAGACGACCTGGAAGCTCTCGGGTTTCGACCACGCCGGCACGGGATTCCCTCTGAAGGGTGCCCACGCCAAGCAAAGCTGCGCCTCCTGCCACGGACCGGTCAAAGGCAGGTTCACCGGTCTCAACCAGACATGCGTATCCTGCCACAAGGATTACCACGGCTTCGGCAAGGAGACGGGCAAGCAGGGGGCGCTGACCAACTGCCGCCAATGCCACAACGAGACGGTCTGGAAGCCGGCACC
>JAYVBB010000438.1:0-5890 GCA_043750715.1 Pseudomonadota bacterium
GGTATTCAAGGGCAAACCCGTCTATTTCTTCCAGAAGAAGAGTGAGCTGAACGTGCCGACGCTGCCGTTGACGATATGCCGTGACGCCGTCTTGCTTTCCGAAGACGACGGCTACGTCATGGGCCGGTATGGTGCGCCTTCGCCGTGAGGCGCTCGAGGACGTCGACCCGTTCGCTCAAGCGCGCGACGTCCGCTTTCAGATCATCGAGGGTTTGAGCGGAGGCCGGCGAAACGGAGGAGCCCGACGGGAGAGCGGCGGGCGCGGCGCCGCCGGCTCCGGCGACATAGAGCAGAAAGTTGTCGACGTCGCCCGGGCGCAGGATCGAGATGCGGGCAAGCGCCGGACCGACGAGGGTGGACCGAATCAAGGAGATGATGCTGCGGATCATGATCCCACCTTCTTGCTGACTTTGACGGCGAGGCGCCGGGCGAATTCGCGGCGAAAAATGCGGACGAACGAACGAAAATCGAGGCCCCTCAGCCGGTCGCCGAGGTCGGCGTGCTCCTGTTCCGAGACGAAGCGCACGAGCTCGCGGTAGCCGTTGGTCATGGGGTCAGCTCGCGCGTCAAAAGCTCCGCGAGGCGGAGCTGGAAGGCCGGAAAGCTGACGGTCGAGGCGCCCTCGACGTTTGCTCTCTGCATGGCGTCCGCCCGGGGCGAGCCGAACGAGTCGACCACTTCCTGGTACGCCTCGATCAAGCCGGATCTCGTCATGTAGGGAACGCCCATTTTTCCGGGCTCCAGCACGTCGAAGATGCCTCCGCGTGCGTAGACGATCGGAATGCAGCCGCTCGCCATCCCTTCGATGATGCTCAGGCCCAAATGCTCGCACTTGAACGGCTCGACGCCGGGCGCGAGGAACGCTCCCGTCGCGTGTACGTAGCCGAACGATTCCGCCAGGGCCTTGAAGAGCTCGTCTTCGGGCGCGTCCTGCCGGATTTCGACGGTGCCGCCGGAGGCGGCCGCGAGCTTTTTGCATTCGGCCAGGTAGCTTCGCGCCGCCGAGTCCTGGTTGGCGTTCCCGATCAGGAGCAACCGCCAGTCGTTCAGGGACGGGAAGCGATTTCGGGCCTCGAGAAACGTCTCGATCACCACTTGCTGGTTCTTGTTGTGCGTGCCGGGGTTGAACCGCCCGACGTGCACGAACTGCTTTTTCTTCGCTGCCAGCGTCCGCAGAATCTCGGGCTTCGCGTCGGTTACGCGCTGGCCGATCGGAGGGTGCAGGACGTGGCTCTTGCGAGTGGGAAATTCCCACGTCGCGTCGCTGTATTTCTTCGTGAAGGACGAATTGCTCAGCAGCAGCTGGTAGGTCGAGAGGGCGCGCGTTTCCCTCGGGTGGGAACGGGACGTGATCGAGGTCACAGGGAACATTTGGGAGTAGATCCCGACCCGGGCCGGATTGGCGTGAAAGTCCATGAACGTGTGGTTGACGAAAACCGTCGGCGAGGCAAGGCGCAGATGCGCCGTCAGGTCGCCGGTGCGGATCTGGCGGACCGGGATGTCGCGAAACTCGGCACCGAACGTTCGGATGACGTCGGCGGGATCGGGGAGGGCCCGCTGCGCCAGGATTTCGACGGTGAAGTCGAGGTTCTTCAGGGCGAGCGCGTATGCCAGCGCCGAACGCTCGCCGCCGCCGAGCGTCGCCATGTGGTCGTCGTAGACGATCGCGAGCTGCTCGCGAAACGAAGGCAATGGCGTTTTCGGGACGTCCGTCATGCTTCGGACCTCTTCGGTCCGAGGACGTAAGAGCGGCCGCCGGAGAGGGAAAGGAATTTCTGCACCGCGATCGCGTGGGGTGACGCCATCCAGTGGGTGTCACGCCTGAGCTCGAGGAGTGACCGTACGCGGAAAGATAGCCAGGTCTTGAGGCGGCGGCCGAGCCCGGCATGAAGGTATTGGAAGTAGTAGCGGCTCCAGGTGACCTGGCGTTCGAAAAACATCGAGCGCGACTGCGAGGAGCCGGCGTGAACGTGGCGAATGATCGCGTCCTGAATCAACAACGTCTTGTAGCCTTTGGCTTTGACCCGCAGGGAAAAATCGAGATCCTCATAGTACATGAAGTAGTGGCGATCGAAGCCGCCCACCCGGTGGAAGGCCTCAGCCGTCACCGTTTTACAGACGCCGCAAATTCCTGCCATTACTGTATGTTGCGCCACGCTTTGGTCTTCGTAGGCGTGCATGTCGAAGCCCTCGAAGCGGCCATTGATGCCGATCCCGCTGTTTTGGATCAGGTGGCGTTTGGGGTCGGCCGTTTCAACCAGTCGCACGACCATCACGCGGCGATGCGGCGGAACGGTCAGCCGGGACGGCGCGCGTTCGGGGGATGTGCGGACGACCGCGAGGCCGAAAGTGTCGGAGACGTCGACCTGCCGGGCGACGCGGAGGTGCGAAGAAAGCTCGAGCTCGACCGGTTTACCGCCCGTATTTTCGACGATCAGAGCGTAGTAAGAGTCCGTGCCGTGCTCGGCTGGAGTGAGGTGCCGCGCCAGGTGTCCCGGCAGGCGGCGGGCACCCGCAGCCGCACGCGCATGAATGCGGCGCACTGCTCCTTCGTGCCGAACCGTCAGAAGGTCGTGATCGGATTCGGACACGAGGCGCCACTTCAACGACGAGGCGCCTTGGGACGCGGCGAACAGGTCCTCGGTCATGAATGGAGCCGCGAACACGGCCCGGCAGCCGATTTCGCCGACCTCCGGTGACGCGGACGTCACGCCCTGGAGGAGGCGCTGGTACCAGACCTCGTCCGGGAAGACGTCGTTGTTGATGAACATGAAGTGCGTGTACTTCGCTCCGGTGGCTTCGAGGGCTTCGATGCCCTTGTTGTACCCCTCACCCCAGCCGTAGTTCCCGTCGTTGCGGATGCAGCGCACCCACGGGTATTTTTCCTCGACGAAGCGCAAGCTGCCGTCGCAGGAGGCGTTGTCGATCACGACGACGTCGGCGGTGGGCTCGTGCTGCAGGAACACCGCGGCGTCGAGAAAGCCCGCGAGGTGCTTCCTGCCGTTGTAGTTCAGCACCAAAATGGCGATTTTGGCCACCAGCGCCGGTTCCTTCTAGATGTAGTAGAGAAAGCGATCTTCGGAGCGTTTGTAGATGACGAGCCCGACCGTCAGGGAGACGGCGCAGCAGAGGAGCATGATCCCCCACTCGCCGGCGGTGATCACCGTGAAGTCGTAGAGAGAGGAGCGGAAAGCTCCGGCGAAATGGACGATCGGATTCAGCTGGAGAAACGTTCGGTACTGCTCCGGGACGAGGCTCGATGGATAGAGAATGGGCGTCGCGTAAAACGTGATCTGGAGCACCGGGTCGATGACGTGGCCGACGTCCCTGAAGAAGACGTTGAGCGAGCTGAGCGCCAGGACGACGCCTTCGATGAACAGGAAGTAGATCACGAAGACGAGGGGAAGCTGCACCACCTGCCAGCCCATGGGGAGCTGCAGGACTAGCGCGATGATGAAGAAGGGGATCAGGGCGAGCAGCGTATGCAGGCTCGCCGAGGCGATGGTCGCCGTCGGGAAGACCCAGGACGGGACCTTCACCTTTTTCAGCAGCGACGCGTTGTGCAGAATTCCGTTCACGCCGTTGCCGGCGCTGTGCTGAAAGAGGTTCCAGCACAGAAGCCCCGACAGGATGTAGAGGGGGTAGTGATGCATGTCGACGCGCATCGCGTGCGAAAACACGACGGAGAGGATCGTCATCATCAGGAGCGGGTTCATCATGCTCCAGAGATAGCCGAGCACCGAATCCCGGTAGCGGATCTTCAGTTCGCGCTTCACGAGAAGTGAAACGAGCGACGCCCATTGCCTGTAGGACCGGGCCGACGGCTCGCTCATGACGGTTTTCCCGGCAGCCCGAGCAGGACCCGGTATTTTTCGATGCCGGCCTCGGTGTCGCCTTCGAACATGACCTTGCCGTGGTGCAGGCAATAGACGCGGCTGCAGAATTTGCGCACGGCGTGGGTGTCGTGAGTGACGAGGATGATCGCCTTGCCGGCCGCGCGCAGTTGGTTCAGGCGCGTGTGGCATTTGATCTGGAAGGCCTCGTCGCCGACGCCGATCACCTCGTCGATCAGGACGATGTCGGGGTCGATCGCCGTCGCGCAGGCGAAACCCAAGCGGGCATACATGCCCGAAGAATAGTTCTTGAGGGGAAACGTCTGGAAATCCTCGAGCTCGGCGAATTTCAGGATGTCGGCGATGCGGAGCTTGATCTCCTTCGGAGGAAATCCCATCAGCGTGCAAGACAGGAGGATGTTGTCGGCTGCCGGAAGCTCGGGGTCGAAGCCGGCGCCGAGCTCGATCAGCGACGTCAGGCGGCCGACCGTCACGACCTTGCCAGTCTGAGCTTTCAGGATACCGGACATCACTTTGAGGAGCGTCGATTTACCAGAGCCGTTGTGTCCCAGCAGGCCGACGCATTCGCCGGGATAGACGCGGACCGAGACGTCGTCGAGCGCTTTGAACTCGATCTTATCGACTTTTTCCCCGCGAAGGCGCGCGACCACGTATTCCTTCAGACTGCCGAAGCGACGGCTCGGAACGCGGTAGGAAACCGAGATGGAATCCGCGGTTAATACGGGTTGAGTCGAAGACATGGTCTCTACTAAGATGAACGCAAGCTAAAGAAAAGACAGGGCCCATTCTCTTTTACTTCGAAAAGTAGCCGGATGACAGCCTAAAGGAAGCGATCCATTTGTTCGTTGGCTTGTTAGCTTTCCTGGTCGGACTCTGGCTGGTCAACACGGCGCCGGTTTTCAACCTTCCTCTCGCTCCCGAGCTCGTCGCCTTGGCAGTCGGCTGCATGCTCGCGGCCCGGTTTTTCTGCCTCGGACGGCGGAGCGACACGCTGATCTCGAGCCCGCGGGCGCTGCGCTTTTTGAAGATCGGAGGCGCCGTCCTCGGCGTGCATTTTCTCATGCTCATCGGGCGTGCGAGCCTCGCCGGCTCCGGCTTTTCCGAGCTCTGCGGCGTGATGCCGGGCACCGTCCAAAAACTGGAATGCCTGTTCCAGGCCGGGGTCGATCAAAACGCAGCGTTCAGGACGCTTGGGTACGACCTAGCCGCGGCTGCGCTTTTCGTCGGCGCTTTCAGCCATTCCTTCACCTCCGAAAGCAAAGTGGTACCCCTTGCCATTGCGACGGCAGGAACTGTTTTTGCGCTCGTCTCCCTCGGCGCGAAGGCGGCAGGCCTCGAGGCTGTGCTCCCCGACTTCATTTTGACCAACCAATTCGGCTCGAGTTTTGTGACCTATCTGATGCAAAACCCGACCTGGATCTGGCCTTACCTGTTCCCGGCGATGTGTTGCCTCTATTGGGTATTCGCCCGCAAAGGCGCGGCCGCGCCGCGTGTGCTCAGCATCGTCGGCCTGGTCGCCGTCTGCGTGACGTGCCTCATGGCCCAACGACGGGGAGGCACCGTGCTCGTCCTGATGGTCGCGGCCTTCGTCGTCGCTTCGGCCGCGCCGGGCGGAGTCCGCCGCTGGGTAGGGGGCTCGCTTTCGCGTCGCGCCGCGGTGTTCGTCGGCACGTTCCTCGCCGTCGCGCTGGCTCTGACCGTCGGTCTTTATGCCTTGGAGCACCTGCATCTGAGCGGGGCTTTGGGCGAGCGTTTCGCCAACCTTTCGATCGTCGACAGCGCCCGTGAGAAGATCTGGACGAGAGCCTTCGAAGGGATTGCCGACAAGCCGTTCTTCGGTCACGGTTACGCGAGCTGGCACACCGAAATAGGGCGCCTGTCCCGAGGCCGCTCGCGAATCCTCGTCCTCGACACGGCTCACAACTACTTCGTCCAATCCCTTTTCGAGCTCGGGGCGGTGCAAGGCCTCCTGGCGGTCATAGGCTTCGCGTGTCTGGCCGCCAGCTCCTGCCTCCGGGCTCCCTCGTGGCAGACCC
>JAYVBB010000439.1:0-5583 GCA_043750715.1 Pseudomonadota bacterium
CTCGGGCGTCTTCATCTGCCCTTTGTAGCGCATCTCGCCGAAGCGCTTGGTCCCCGCGTTCACGTCCTTGTCGCCGTCGGTTTCGGTCGACCCGTAGCCGACGATGGTGACCTCGGGTCCTCCGTCTTTCGGCGGATTCGGCAGCGACTTCGTCCAGAGCTTCGCCGGCTGGATGTCGAGGTCGGTGTCGAGCTTGAGCAGCGCGAGGTCTTTCTTTCCAGTCGCACCCTCCGGGCTCATGATGCGCACGTCGGCGCCACGCGGCGCCGTGGCTTTGCCGGTCGGATCCTCGCCCAGATCCAGCGTCGAAAAGAAGGTGTACGTTTCGGGCTTCGGATCGTCCTTGTCGAGGAAGCAATGCGCCGCCGTCAGCACGACGTTCGGGCAGACGACCGACGCGCTGCACACCCGCCGGTTATGGCGGACCTGCGAGAGGAGACGCTGCTCGACGTCCTCCGCGTACAACATGCCGACGAACGGAAAGTCGGATTCCTTGGCTTCCTCGCCGTTACGGATGCGGAAAGCCACGGTGTCTTTGGAGGCGACGCAGTCGGTGACGGGGCTGTCGCCGCCCTCTTTTTTCTTGTTCTCTTCACAAGACGTGAGGAATCCCGCGAAGGCGAAGCCCGCGGAGGCGACGGCGATGATTCTCAAAGCCTGCAGCATCACAGCGCTTATCGCTCGTTCTTAGGATTTTCTTTAGATATTCCAGTGGCCTCCGGTGGAGCCGGCAGGGTATAATATTTCTCATGGATTTCGAGGGATTACAGACTGACGGCGCAACCGATGGCGACCCGCGCGGCACCTCCAAAGGCGAGGAGCCGCCCGGAGTCCAGAAGATCGTCTCGTCTTTGCCCGTCGATCATCAGGGCACCGCCGTGTACGTCAAAGGTTGGCGATACGAAAACGGCCAGGCACCGTCCCTCCTGATCGTTCACGATCTCGGCGAACAGACGACGCACTACCGGGAAACCGCGCGCGCCTTCGTGCAAGCCGGCTACTCGGTCTACCTTTTCGACCTCCGCGGCCACGGCCGTTCCGGGCGCCGCCTCGGGCACGCTCCGAGCTTCAACATTCTGGTGAAGGACCTGCTGCAGGTAGCCGCCTGGGTGCGGCACAAGGAAGGCGGCAAGCCGCCCGTGATCCTCGGCCACGGCATCGGCGCGTTGATCACGATGGATTTCACGAAATACCACGGCGCATTCTGCAAAGCGGCCATTCTCAGCGCGCCCTGCCTCGAGCCGCTGGCCGAAGTCTCGGCGCCAGCCCGGATGCTGCTCCGGCTGCTCGCCGAAATCACGCCGACTTTTCGCATCCCGGCGGCGCTCACGCCCCGCTTCACCCGCGAGCTGAAAATCGCGCAGCAGGCGGAAGGCGACGAGGAAGAAAAGCCAATCTACTTCCCGAGGCTCACCGCCATCTTCGCCCACGAGCTTTTGCTCGCGATCAAACGCGCGGAAGCCCGCTTCATCGAGTATCACGGCTCCGTGCTGATCCTTTGCCCGGACCACGACTCCGTCTGCTCTTACGTCCAGCTGAAGAAATCGGCGGCACTCCACAACGAACACAACCTCGAGATCGCCGACCTGAAAGGCGTGGGCCACGCCGTCTTCACGGACGAGGCGGCGCACCGTGAGCACGCCGTGGGCGTCGTTCTGCCCTGGCTCAAGAGCGCGCTGCGCGGCCCGCTCGCGGAGCAAAGAGAAGAAGTCCGTCTGACCGGTGCCTCCAAACGGGAGCACGAGTCCAGCGAGAAGCCCGGAGCGACCAAACTTTGAGCCATGGATCTCTCAGCTCCGCCGCCCAGTCGCTCAACCGGGTCAAAGCTTTCTACGCCGGACTCCGGGCGAGCCTCGAGCTGCTTCTGGCGTTGTCGCTCGCCACCGTCGCGGTGTCGCTCTGGTCGATCGTGCGGCCCCAGCAGGAGCTCGAGCAGCTGGCGCTCGGCGGCCTCGTCCTCGTGCTGGCGATAGCCGCAACCCTGCGCAGCCGCTCCCGCCGTCACAAGATCACGCTGAAAGACCTGACTCTTTCGTTGGAGATGAAACACGGCGGCAATACGAGTCTGCCGCTCCGCCTCGACCAGGCCGAAGAGCCTGTACCCGAGGAGTGGCGCAGCCTGGTCCTGGCCGAAATCAAAGCGCTCAAGCGTTACGAATCGGTGCGGCTGTGGGCGCTCGCGAGCTCGCTCGTCATTCCTATCGCCATTTCGTTCGTGACGCTCCCGAGCGCCGCGCCGTCGTTCAAGCTCGCCTTCAGCGAAGTCACCAACGCGGTCTCGCGGCTGACGCGCGGCGCGACGATGCGCGTCGTCGTCGGCGCAACGGGCGAGGGCCACGACAAAAAAATGACGCTCAACTCCGCAAAGCCCGTGAAGGTCGAGCTACTGTCGCAGAATCTGATCGAAATCGAGGCGACCGGCGGCGGCTTCGGCAAGGCGGCGCCGATCGTCGCGCTGCGCAAACCGGCGACGGACCAGAACTCCGCAGCCCAGGACTTTCAGAGCTTTCAGATGACGCCCATCCGCGAAGGCTCTTCCGACGGCGAGGAGGCCACGCGCTACAGCATCTCGTTTGCCGTGTCGGAGCCGGTCGATCTCTACATCCCGACGCTCGATGCGGCGCCGTTGGCCCACATTCAAGTGCGCCAGCTCCCGATTCCGAAGGTGAAGCTGACGGCGATCTCGGACCTCGAAGACCCGTGGCCGGATGATCAGCCGCTTGCCCTTCGCATCACCGTTCACGCCGAGAATCCGCTCGACGCCGTCCGTCTGCTGATCAAGTCGGGGCAGCGCGTCTCTAAGGAGCTCGTGGCGAACGTCGTCGCCGAAGACAAGACCGAACTCACGACGGAATACCGGCTGGTGCTCGAAACCTACGTCGAAAGTGATCTCGCGCAGGTGGAGATCCAGGCGGAGGCCGTCGACCGCGCCGTGCCGCAGCCGCTCGTCGGCCACAGCGACGTGCTGAAGCTCAACACCGCCAGCGCCTACGGTCGCTATCGCGCGACGCTGCAGACCCTGCGCGACCTGAAGACGCTCGTCGACGAGGCGGTCTCGAAGCAAGATCCGAAGTTGTCCAAGGAAGCCCACGACCTCGCCGCCAAGGCAGGCGACCAATCCGAACGCTCGCCCTTCTTCGACGGTCTGGACCGCGTGCAGATCCACCGCTTCGAGGCGCGCGTCCAGGAAGTCAACGGCGAGGGCGGCGCCGAGAAGATCTCGGAGCTGTCGCAAACGCTGAACGACTTTCTCTTCGAGCACGAGATTCTCGACGACCGCGAGCGGGACCGGGACTTCTTCGTCGCCGCGCGCGGCCTTTCGCGTCTGATCGAGCAGGAGGTCGCCAAACGCCCCATCCTGCTGAAGACGGTCGCAGACCGCATGCGTAAATTCCTCAGCGACCGCCAGGAGCGCTGGGTGAAACGCGTCGAGCGCCTGAGCTCCGGCTTTAAGCCGGAAAAATGGCCCGAAATCCGCGACAAAAAGCCGTTTCACGAGGCAGTCAATCAGGTCGAGAAGCTCGACGACAAGGCGCGCACGAGCTCCAAAGCGAAGTCGGACGAGCTGACGGCGCTGTCTAAGGCCGTCGTCGACTACCGCTCGTGGATCGAGGATCTCGAAAGCAAAGAAGACAAGATGCGCGAAGAGGACGAGAAGCAGCGCCAGGAAGGCCTGGCTTCCGCCCGGGATCAGTTGAAAGAGCTGCAAAAGCGCCAGGGCGAGATCTCGGCCGAGCTCGACCGCTCAGCCGAGCGGCCGAAGGACGACCTCGAAAGCCAGTGGCCGGCGACGCGCATGAAAGAGAACACGAACGCCAAAGAGACCCGCCGGCTCGAGAGCCAGATGCGGTCGCTTTCACCCACCGCCAACGGACGGATCCAGGCCGCAATCGAAGCCATGGAAGGAACGCTGGAGAACGGCAGCTCGGGCAACTATCAGCTCGCCGAATCCAATTCCGACCTGGCCGGCCGGCTGCTGCGCCAGGCCGAGAGCGCCGCCCAGCAGTCCCAGCAAAAGCGCAAGAACCGGGGCCGTCGGCGCCGTGTAACCGGAGACAACTACTACGGCCAGTCGATCGTCGGCGGTGACATCGAGATCAAGCGCGAGTACCAGGTCGACCGTCGCTACCTGGAGGACATTCTGGACGAGGTCCAGGAGTCGACTTATGACGACGAAAACCGGGCTCTGCTCGAGAATTACTTGCGCGAAGTGGTGCGTTGAGGTCTCATAAGGCGTGAGGGACCGGATGAATCTGGCTATCGTCAACGAAAGACTTACACGCCTCATCTCGCGCTTCGCGGAAGCCGCGCTGGAGACGAGGCAAGTGGCCAAACGCCTGAACGGCCTGTTGCCGTCGCGGTTCGGCGAGCTGAAGCGCGAGCACGCGCGGCGCACCCGCTCGGCCGGCGTAGCGGAACGCATGGCATTGACCGACCCGCGCTACGTCTCTTACCTCGAGGAGCTCTCGAGCATCGCGGGCAACGCCGCGGAAGCGCGCGTCCAATACGAAACCCACTCGATGCTGTACAAAGCCAGGCAAAGCCTGCGCCGGAATTCGTCCAAACCGGCGCCGGGACGCTAAAATCGGCGCGCTGACCAGGGATTGCTCCGGTCCGGCATGGGGCCGATAGGTCGGGCTGCTTCGTGAGAAGCGGCCCGTTTTTTCTTTTTTTTTCGGCGCGAAGTTGTCATTCTGAGGCGGAAGCCGAAGCCCCAGGAGCCCCTATGCGCGTCACCTTTCTGCTCGTTCTGTCGTTTCTCGCCGTACCCCCCGCGTTCGCGCAAGGAGCAAAGCGCAAGATCCGCAAGGACACCGACACCTCGACCAAGGCGCCAAGCCACGGCTCGGGCGTTCTACCCGACTGGGCGACGAGCGACTTCGACTGGTACGCCGGCCCCGTCATCGGTTTCAAGTACACCGACACCAGCGCGGACAACCAGCCGCATACCAAGACGACCAGCTTCGAAGGCGGTCTCACGGCCGGCCTTTCGGGAATTCCGATCGTACCGGGAAATCCCGGCTTGCAGTTCGCGCCCGACGCGGGCGTCGCGTTCGGCTACAATTTCTCGACGTTCAAAGACGCGACCGACCGGACGGTGCGGACGAGCAGCCACTACCGGAGGCAATGGCTCGGCTTCGGCGAAACTCTGTACGTGCATTGGTTCCGCTACCGGCTCGACCTTCGCTACGGCCAGCTGACGCCGTCGGAAAACCCCGAGAACGTCGTCAAATCGCAGAAGATCGGCAACGACTTCGGCGTACTGATCCTGCCTTGGCTCTCGCAGCACTACACGGTCGACTACCTGCGCGCTTTCACGCCGGACTATTCCGACAAGTTCCTCGAAGACTACAACCACTGGCTCCACACCCGGATGTTCTTCGAGTTCATGTCTTTCGTATGGGACCTTGGCCCCGGCTTCACGCAGACGAGCGAGTACGACCCGGCGGAGGGCGACCAGCTGGCGAAGGGCCGCACCGACTTCTTCCTGATCAAGCTCGCGCTCAACCCGTTCTGGAAATTCGTCGCTGACGGCCAGGCCAAGTACGTCTACAACGCAACGGAAGAGCACTTGGGCTCGTA
>JAYVBB010000440.1:0-2997 GCA_043750715.1 Pseudomonadota bacterium
ACGCGACTTCGCCGGCTTCGCGGTCGAGGCGCTGTCTGAGTCGGCCGTCGGCTTCCGCTTTTTCCCGGGCGCGGAGTTGCGCGAGGCGCGCCTCCGAGCCCTCTTTTTCGCCGTCGAGCCGGCGCGCCATCCGACGGGCTGATTCGGCTTCCTCTTCGGCTATCATCGCCGCGCGGCGGCGTTCGGTCTCTTCGGCTTCGCGCTTCAAGGAAGCCATTTCGCGCTCGCGCGCGACACGCTCCTCGATCGCCTGTTTTTCCGCGACGCGATTCTGTGCCTGCAGCCGCTCCAGCTGGATCTGACGGGTGGTGCGGCGGTTGGACTCGGCGAGCTCCGCGTCGAAGCGGGCTTTCAGGCGGGTTTTGGCGGCCATTTCCTCGGCGCGCATGCGCTCGTCGAGGCGCGTGCGCGCGGCTCCCTGCTCGGCACCGAGCAGGCGGTCGCGGAGCTCTTTCGTCGACACTTGCTCTCTGAGCTGCAGATCGGCGGCAAAGCGCTCGACGGCGCGTTGTTCTCCGGAAAGATGCTCCGCCTCGCGCAGCTGCGATTGCAGCTCACGACTGAGCATTTCTTCAGCCATGCGATTTTCGGACTTCAACGTGCGCAGGTCGCGGTCGGTGAAATCGTCGCCGGCATTGAGATCTTCGATCATGGGATCTTTGTCGCGTTTCACGGGGATGAAACTCCGATGGCAGGCCGGGAGGGAGGGAGGATTCATAACGAAGTCTTGCGGGATGCTCTAATTCTACCATGAACCCTGGATGGCGAGATCCCAGGAAAACACTGCCCAAAGAGCGCATTAGCGGCACCTTTACCAGGCAATTCCTGCCCGCTGCGAAGGCGGCCACCTCCCTGCTACGATCTAAAGACAGGAGTACCCATGAGCCAGCAAGACAGCACCGACTCGCCCCCTCAAACGCTGCCGACGGTCCAGGCCTTCGACATCAAGCTGCGGTCGGCTTGGGACCTGCCTCTCCCTTCCGAACGCCCGCTGGCGGACCTGAGCGAGCTCGACCAGGTGCTATCCGAGCATGAGCGCTGGGTCGCTTCCCTGGAAGCGCCGGGCACGCCGCTCGCCGGGCGCCGGGCCGTCCTCAGAAATCAGGACCTCCGCGGCGTGAACCTGGCGCGCCGGGATCTCCGCGGCGCCGATTTTTCCGGAGCGAATCTCGAGGGCGCCTGCCTGGAAGGCTGCCTACTGACGCTGGCGTCACTGAAAGGCGCGAACCTCCGCAACGCGGATCTGCGCGGCGCGAAGATCAAGAAGGCCGACCTTTCCGGTGCCATCATCGACGGCGTGCAGCTGTCTCCAGGCGACTGCTAAGCTACGTCTTTCGACTCGAAGTATTCCGTCTCGGGACTCGCCGACTCCGCGTACCGCGGCAGCAGATAATGGATCTTCTTTTCCGTCAGATCCTTGGCGTGGAGAGAGGTGTCCAAATCGAGGCTCGCCACTTCGACGTAGTCGCCGAGGCACTGCCGAACTTCGTCGCCGAAGATCAGGCGGTCGTAGTCGCCGAGCACCTCGCGCAGCGGCTTGCCGAGCGACTGCATTCGGCGGGCGCGGCCGGGGACCTTGCCCAATGCCGTCGCCTTGCGGAAGGACTGCGGTCCCATCATTCCCACGTAGGCTTCGCCGAGACTCACGCCAATGTCCCTTTCACCCAAATGCGGATGAAGCGGCTCTCGTCGGCCGAATAGTCATGGTGAGAGTTTTTGAACGGATTCATACCGAAGTCTTTTCGGTATCGGAAGGGGCAAGGCTTAGTTCGGGCCTAGGGAAAACCGCAAAGAGTGGCTGTTACCCAAGCCGATCGAGCGCGTCCTTCAAATCGGCGATCACATCCTTCACGCTTTCCAGCCCTACCGACAAGCGTAGAAGATTCGCCGGAGTCGTGGTCCCAGGGCCCTCCATCGAAGCCCGCTGCTCGATCAGCGACTCGACACCGCCGAGACTCGTCGCTCGGCGAATCAAGGAGCAGCCGCCCGCGACGGCAAAGGCTTCCTTCTCCCCTCCGCGCACTTCGAAGGACAGCAGTCCGCCGAATTGCTTCATCTGCTTTTTTGCCAGGTGGTGGTGCGGATGGGTAGGCAGACCGCAGTAGTGCACGATTTTCACGGCCTTGTGGCCCGCCAGAAATTCCGCGACGAGCTGGGCGTTTTCGCTCTGACCTTTGACCCGGTAAGCGAAGGTGCGAAGGCCGCGCTGGGTCAGCCAACAGTCGAACGGCGACGGCACCGCGCCGCCGTGCACCTGGAGCGTCCGGATCCGCTCGAACAGCGTGCCGGTTTCGCGCGCGATCACCGCGCCTCCCAGCACGTCCGAGTGGCCGTTCAGATATTTCGTCGTCGAATGCACGACGAGATCGAAGCCGAACGTGAAGGGTCGCTGGAGCAGCGGCGTCGCGATCGTGTTGTCGCACACGGAAATGGCGTTTTGCTTCTTCGCGATCGCCGCGACCCGATCCAAGTCGGTGACACGCATCGTGGGGTTGGACGGGGTCTCCGTCCAGATCATGCGGGTGTTGGGGCGAACGGCGTTGGCGACGGCCGCCAAGTCAGTCATGTCGATCAGGTCGAACTGCAGGCCCCAGCGCGGAAAGATCTCGGCGAGCATGACGCGGGTGCCGTAGTAGGAATCCTTCGGCACCAGCACGTGATCACCGGAAGCTAGCGACTGAAGGACGGCCATCGTCGCGGCCGTGCCCGACGCGAACGCCGCGGCGGCGGCGCCGCCTTCGAGCTTGGCGAGGGTCGCCTCCAGCGCGTCACGATTCGGGTTGTTGCGCCGCGCATAGGTGAAGCCGCGCGGGTATTCGCCGTCCTTCTCGCGCTCGAAGGTGGTCGACAGCTGGATCGGCGGCGTGATCGCGCCGTCCAACAAGGGGATGCCGTCATAGCCGTGAATAGCGAGCGTTTCGAGATCCATGGTCGAGACGATACCCAGTCAAAGCGCGCCGAAGCAAGCCTCTTTCGACTCTAGGTAGTTGCCGATCC
>JAYVBB010000441.1:0-2623 GCA_043750715.1 Pseudomonadota bacterium
GATACCGGATGTTTTTGAGAACTGTCTATGAGCGGCGCAGGGAAGCCCTCGGACCAGCAAGCGAGCACACTCTATCCATGCAGAAGGATTTGACCGAACAAGAAGCTGCTCGGTGCGCGCTACTTCGACTCGTCGATGAAGATGCTCGACGGTCACGTCCCCTACGTGCGCTTCGAAAACCTCGAGCTGGACCACACCAAGGACTATTACTGCGTCTACACGGTGCGCTCGGGCTCGACGCTCAAGCTCTACACCGCCAAGATCGAGAAGCCCGAGACCAGCCGCCTCAACACGACGTGGTTGCCGCAGACGATGCGGAACGACTTCAAGAACTTCCTGGTCGGCGGCGAGAACCAGACGCCCGGACTGCTGACGACGCAGTTTCAGTTCTACACCCTGAACGGCCTGGCGGCGCACACCGCCCGCGGCCGCGTCACCGAGATGGCGTCCGACGGCAAGTCGTTCAAAGTGAACATCGACTTCATGCACGGCGACGCCGCGGCTGACCACTACATGCGCTACTTCATCGTCATGGACCCGGTCGGCCGTCTGCTCGGCGTCGTCAAGCGCGCGCAAATGGGCGACGCGGCCGGCGGCGCCGTCGTCGGTCAAACCGTCAACGTCACGCCGATCACCGACAAACAAAAAGAGGACATGGGCATCCCGGACCTCCAGGTCGCGAACATCGCCGACTGCCCGTACATCCAGTTCTATACGGAAGACAGCTACGACGCGATCGCCCGGAACATGATCCGCCTGCGCTGAAATCCTCGTCATTCCCAGGGGCGCGTAGCGACCCGCTGGGAATCTAGAAAGCATCCTTCACTTCACTCAGCGGCCGGATCTTACATCCGGCCGCTTCCAATTTGGCCATGTCCGCCGGCGCCATCGTGCTGCCGTAACGCGGCTTCGCCCCGTTGAACAGCCCGGTCATGCCGAGGATCCGCTGGCCGTTGTCGCGTTTGACGTTGCAGCAGTCGAGCAGCGCCTGGTGCGCCTCGCCGATCCCGGCTTTCCAGGCAGCCACCGAGTCATAGGAGTCGAAGTCGGCCGTCGGCATCCAGTGCGACAGCGGGAACGCCTTGCCGAGCTGGCTCTTCGCCTGGAACGCGCCGTAGCTGTTCGCCTCGCCGCCGGCGTCGCGGGCCCAGGCTTCGCAACCCTGCATCGAGCCGATGCGGTGGCAGCTGACGCACTCGCCATTTTCCGTCGGCGTCACGGAATAGACCTGCGGCCAGTTTTTGAAGCCGTATTTGCCGCCGAGCATGACGTACTTGGAGCGCGGGCTGGAAGGTAGCCACACCTCGCCGTTCGCATCGACGGCCTGGCGGACGTAGGGGCTGTGCATCCAGGCGTCGGCATCGTGGCAGCTGATGCAATTGATGTTGGCGACCTCGTTGGGCTTCAGCCAGAAGTTCGGCGCATCCTGCGCCTGCGGGTGCTCGGCCTTCACCTCGTCAGGAACCTTCACCTCGGTCGGCGGCGGCACGCGCGCCCCGTAGCGAACACCGAGCGCCTGGAACCAGCAGGTCTCGCCGGTCTTGCTGTTGTGCTGGATGATCGCGACGTCGTTGAACACCGGGTCGTTGATGCCCTGAATCGGCGGGTAATCGGCCGACCAGTAGCGACGGCAGACGATCGCCGCCTGCGTCTCGGGCCCCGTCGTCATACGACCGATGCGCGCCCACGGCTTACAGAAGCCGCTGCCGGTCGGGAGGTAGACGGGATTGTCGCAATTGGCGACGTTCGACGACGGCTCGATGGTCTGGCCGTTGTTCGTCTGCGTGATCTTCATGACTTTGAAGAGCGACTCGTCGAGGCAGCTGAAGGCCGGAATCGGGCCGAGCCGCTCGGCGCAGAGCTTGGCATACTGGAGGGCCGGCGGATCGTCGTCCGCGAGGTTGAGGCCGGGCGCCACGGCTTCCGCGGTTGCCGAGGTGATGACCTCGTCTCCCCCACCCTGCTTCGGGCGCACGAGGCAGCCTTCGGCCCGCAGCGGACCGCCGGAGTTGAGCATCGCACGCATGTCGAGCTTGGCGCTGCTCGTCGGGTCAGGCTTTACGGGAGAGGCGAACAAGGCAGCATCGACCTTTTTCGAGAAGCTGCCCGAGCGGCCCTGGCCTTCGAGGGTCACCATCGTCGTGCCGCGGAGCGCCGAGCAGTTGATCTTCACCGACTTGGGCGTGCGCACGATGTCATACCGGAGCTCGACCTGGTCACCCGGTTTGAAGTTGTCATTGGCGAACGAGAACTTCGCGGTGACGGTGGACGTAGGTTCGTCGGCCGTGAGCGAGAGTTTAACTCCTGAGAACTCGGAGCTGTCAGGAACGGCTTCGCTGACGGCACTGCCGGAGGGTTGGGTGCGACAGGAGGACAGGAGCATGAGACCGGTGGCCAGACCGATGCGCGTCATCATGGGGAAAGACCCTTAATGGGAGATTTGCCCAAGTATACCACACCCTAACCCCTGCGGTTTTCAGGACTTGGCGCGGAACTTTTGGTATTCCGCGGCGACGGCGTCCTTGACGAAGCCCGAAGCGGTGGCGACCGGCACGAACTTCGCCGGTTCGCGGTTGTCCCGGTACTTGAACTCGACGGCGGATCCCGTTTCGCTTCCCAAGGT
>JAYVBB010000442.1:0-10600 GCA_043750715.1 Pseudomonadota bacterium
CCAGTACGGCCGCTTCCTCGAGATCGACGCCAAAGTCGACGACGGCATGCTGCAGCTCAACATGATCTTCCTCACCGAAGCGACGCGGCTTTTCGGCAAAGACATGGTTGCACGGAAAAGCGGCCGGATCCTGAACGTCGCCTCGACGGCGGCTTTCCAGCCGGGACCGCTGATGGCAACCTACTACGCGACGAAAGCCTACGTGCTGTCGCTTTCGGAAGCACTCAACAACGAGTTCAAAGACGACGGCGTCACCGTCACGGCGCTCTGCCCCGGCCCGACGCGCTCGGGCTTCCAGGACGCCGCCAAGATGGAAGGCTCACGCCTTCTGAAAATCGGCATGATGGAAGCGGCGCCCGTCGCCAGGCAGGGCTACCAGGCCATGCGTCGCGGCTGCGCGGTCGTCATCCCGGGCGTGTCCAACAAGGTCCTGGCGCAGTCGATCCGCTTCACGCCGCGCGCCCTCGTGACCAAGCTGTCGCGCTACATCTCGGACCGCAAAGGCGCATAGAAAACAACGGAAGCCGCAAGCAGGACCTCTACGGTCGCATGCTGAGCGAAATCGATCTCAGCGACGTCCTTATCAACCGCGAAATGTTGAAGGTCGGCTTGGCCCAGTCCTACATCTGGTGGGACGACCCGATCAACAAGCAAACCTTTCAGTCATTGAACGGCACCTCAGTCTCCCGACAGGTTACAGACGTTCGGTAACACCTTCGCGTAGCCTCCATCGTGCATGCTGCGCGGATATTCGCATGGTCCGGAAACCGGCGTTTCCCAAACCTCAAGCTTGTAACCGGTCTTGAAACTCAAATTGACCGCGGACGTCCCCTTGCTCATGAACGACATGGCAATGAAAGTGTTATCAGCCGGATTGACGATGTGGACGTCGACACGGTGCGAACAGCCACTGGCGCTGAAAACTTGAGCCACCACCGTTTGATCGGCGTTGGCTACGACGTCGCTATTCTGCACGAGGAACTCGCCGCTGAAGCAAAGCACCACGTCGTTATAGTCAAAATCGGGATCTTGCGAGGCGTCCAAGTCTTCGAAATTGACGCCGACCCTTTGCACCTGGCGAATGGGTCCTTTCGCAGGGTCGAAAGCTGGCGTCGACGATGCGGCGGTAACATCGGGATCATTGGAGCTGCTGGTACTGGTGTTCTTCGTTCCATCCTCCGCCGACGGATCGTGGCTTTCCGCTGGTGGAGAGGAGTCGCCAGAGGCGTCAGCGCCTACCTCGGCAGCGCCTACGTCGGCAGCCGCACGGCTCGCTTCGGGGGAGGTCTCACCGGCGTCGGAAGACGCTCCCTCCGCGTGAGCGGTCGCGTCGCCGGAATTGGCGTGGTCCCCTGACTGACGGTCGTTGAAAGCCGGTTCTTGGCCGCATGCCAAGATCCCGAAAAGTAATGGCACTGTCGTAAAGCGGTGCGGCCGCCGCCGTCCGGGTCGCTGACAAAGCATGGCTGATCCCCTCTATGGTAAGTTGCGGAGAGAATCGCCTCGTGAAGCTGCGACCCCCTTTCCATCCATTGGGGTCTTCGACCGCCCTCTTACCTGGCATTAAATGACGTCCCAACAAACTGAATTTTCAAGTTTTTTAACCCATTCTTCACGAGGGCGCCAAATCGTCGCGCGGTTCCGGACGCCATTTCGGCGTCCGGCAGGGCGAGAGTGAGCAAAGGGCGAAGGTCGAGTCCGCGCCTCGGCGGTTGATTCAGAACTGCCAGCCCGCCGAGACGCCGACGTAGGTGGTGTTCAGCTGTTCTTTGTAGGCTGTGCCGTCGACGGTGATGTTGTACGTGCGGTACTTGAAACCGACCAGCGCGTCGAGCACGTTCTTGGTCAGGCCGATCGAGCCGCCGAGGTCCAGATCCATGCGGGGGCCGAGCGTGATGACTTTTTCCGTCGGCACGCCGGCGTTGGGGCCGGTGACAGGCGTGATCACTTTTTCGCGGACGGTGCCGGAGGCCGAGTAGCTGACGTCGACGTAAGCGAAGCTGCGTTTGCCGATCGGAATCATCGTTCCCGTGTTGAGGCCGTATCCCGTCGACATGATGTCCAGGTAATCCTCGGGGTCGGCGTCCTGATCGAGACTGCCATCGGCGTCGGCATCGGGCGGCGCCGAGACGAGCCAGGAGCTGGTCGTGAGCATGAAGCCCAGGTACACCGGACCGAAACGGTAACGGATGTGCGTGTCCTGCCAGTCGAGCGCCAGCTTCGATTCGTTCAAGGCGAACGAAAAGCTGGACGACTCCTTCTTCAGCATCATGCCGACGTTTCGCTGCGAGCCGGCCCAGACGCCGAGGCCGTAGGACGTCGTCGTGCTGGTGTCGTTGCTTTCGACCATCTCGCTCTTGTAGATCGAGTAGCCGCCGGTCGCGTTGACGAAGAAGGTCGGCGTCTGCTGGTCGATGCTTTCAGCCAAAGCCGAAGCGCTCCAGAGACTCCAGAGCGTGACGAGCGCGGCGATGAGTGACCTTCGCATGTGACATGATTCGGCGGTTTTGGCGCTAGCCTTAGGCGTTTAGCGGCTAAAGAGGGGAGGGGCGACACTCAAGCTTGTTATATGGCTCGGGATCGTTTAGAAATTAGGGACTTCGCCAATTTCTAGTAGCGGCAGTGGAGGACAGGCATGAAGGGCGACCCTAAGGTCATCGACGCGTTGAACGAGATCCTGACCGGCGAGCTGACGGCGATCAACCAGTACTTCCTGCACGCGCGCATGGCGAAGAACTGGGGCTACGAGCGCATCGCCAAGGAAGTGCACAAAGAGTCGATCGACGAGATGAAGCACGCGCAGAACCTCACCGACCGCATCCTCTTCCTCGAAGGCACGCCGAATCTCCAGAAGCTCGGCAAGCTTAACATCGGCGAATCGATCCCCGAGCAGTTCGAAGCGGACCTGAAGCTCGAGCACTCGGCGCTGACCAATCTCAAATCCGCGATCAAGATCTGCTTCGAAGCCACGGATCACACGTCCCGCGAGCTTCTCGAGCACATCCTCGAAGACGAAGAGCACCACATCGACTGGCTGGAAACCCAGCTCGGTCTGATCAAGGAACTCGGCAAGGTGCCGTACCTCGCCGAACAGATGCACGAGTAGGACGACCTATTCGTTCGCCGCGGAAGCGGACTCGCCGGACGCTTCCGCGTCGTCGGCTTTCGCTTGCTCGACCAGGGCCTTCAGGTGCGGGATGCAGGTGCCGCAATCGGTACCGGCACGGCACTTCGCCATGACGTCCTTGGCGCAGCTGGACCCGTTCTGAACGAGCCACCGCACCGTCTTGTCGGACACTCCCTTGCACAGGCACACGAGCATGCTTGGTCTCCCGAGTCAGGCCCCTCGAGAGACCTTATCGGCATATTATAGATAAAATTGAGAAGCATTATCAAGTAAATTGATAATGCTTCTCATTATCAATTTTAGCCAAGCGCTTCGGATACTTCGGCGGCGCTGCAGTAGGGTAACCTGCCAGACGAGACGATGCGGGCGTTCACAAATGCCGCGATGTCCGCCGGGGAGAAGCCTTCCGAGACGAGCCGGCGGCTAAGCTCCGAGAACAGGTTTTCCGAGTCGTCGGGGCCCTCTTCCTTGGTGAAGAGGCGGCCCTGGAGCTTGCCGAGATCCAGCTGCTGCCAGTCGCCCGCAGGCGTGACGTTCCCCGCTTCGATCTCGATGTCGCGAATGCGCGCGATCACAGCGGATGCCCAGGCGGGGCAACGATCGTTGATTTTGACTTCAGGTATCGCAGGCTTATCCATGATCCCTCCGGCTAGCGGGACGGCAGTCTAGTCGGGCCGCGACGTTAAGGTCAATCCGTTTAGCGCCGAGACGCCCTAGACAGAAATGGGGATGAGGAAGTCCTTTGACCGAGAGCAAATTCGGGAAACCTTCGGACCTTTTGAAGCGTCCTCAACCGACCGTGGTGGCCGCAGGTCTCCCTGCGCCGTCACCCGCCGCGAAAGGCAATGACGGCCGCGTGTCGTTCGGGGCCGGCGACTCGCTGTTTCACCAAGGTGATCCGGGCGGCGATCTCTTTTTCATCGAGTCCGGCGTCGTCGAGATCTACACGTCGAAAGACCAGGAAGCGATCACCCTCTCCGAGATGACGCAGGGCGAGATCATCGGCGTCATGACGTGCCTCACGGCCGAAACCCGCATGGCCTCGGCGCGCGCGAAGACCGCCGTCGTGTGCAAGCGGGTGCCGCACTCGAGCATCACGAAAGTGCTCCAGTCGCTGCCGAACTGGATGAAGATCGTGTTGAAAGAGTTCACCATCCGGCTCCAGCAGATGAACAAGGTCTATTCCGAATCCGTGATGCGGGTGAAGAAGCTCGAGGCCAACCAGATCTCGAACGTCTACACCGGCGCCCAGCTGGCCGCGGCCTTCGGAGCGGTCGCGGAATTCATCGCCATCAAACAGGAAGACTCCAAGATCGTCGTCGTCGAGGATCTGCTCGCCCGCGTCGAGATGGTGCTGAACATCCGCAAGGAAGAGATCGACCGGGTCTTCGCCGTGCTCCTGGAAGCGGGACTGGTCAAGCTCGAGATCGAGATGGAAAAGAAGCGCACCATCGTCAAGCTCGAGAACGCCCAGAAGCTCGCGCACTTCGCGCAGTTCGTGCGCGAGTCGAAGCACGGTGCGACCAAGAAGCTGGTGCGCGCCCGTTTCAGCCATAAAGAAACGCGGGTGATGTCGGCGATCGTCAAGTTCGCCCAGCGCCTCGAGATGGACATGGAAAAGACCGGCAAACTCGCCGTCGCCGACCTCGAGAAATCGCTCGAAAAGGCCACCGGCGTGAAGTTCGAGCGCGACGCCCTGGACAAAGGCGTGAAGCTGAAGCTGCTCGCCGTCGAAGGCGACGCCTCCGGCGGCGGACTCCAGGTCGTCATGAAGCCTTCGCACCTCGGCCGCACGGTCGCGTGCGTCGAAGCCGTCCGCAAACTCACCGCTCTCGACCAGCAAAGCTTCGGCGAAGCCGGACGCGGCAAAGGCGAAGCGGCCTGAGCAATGTTCTGCTGTAAGTGGCTATGAGTCATTGAGTAACAGCCACGTCCTCAAGGAAACCGCCAAATTTCCGAAAAAGACTTTGATGCTCCCTGCACTTAAAATCTCCGCCTCGTTCGTCGCCGTGTTTTTCGCGATCGGCTGCGCCGACCGTCAAAAGCAGGCCCAGCAACCCGTCGTCGAGCAATCGTCGTCGACCGGGTCGGACACCAACACCTCGCTCGAGGCCGACGAGAACCTCGACGCCGGATCCGATCCTCTCACCGTCGGCGGCGACGTCTTTCCCTTGAACGACGGCGCGCTCTCCAACGCCCCGATCGACCCGTCGACGCAAGGCCTGGCCAACAGCTCGACGCTGGCCGCCGGCACGATCAACCACGGCAACAACGGCGCCTCGGGCGGCGGAATCAACAATGCTGCCATGATGCAGGGCATGATGAGCATGATGACCGCAGCGATGAGCGGCCAGCAACCCAACCCGGCCGCCCTGATGGGCATGTTCGGCGGCGCGATTCCCGGCGCGGCCCCCCAACAAGGCGGCGGCGCGATCATCGGCCAGATGATGCCGCTGCTGATGCAGGGGATCAAATGAAACCATTCCTCGCCATCGCTTTGCTCACTCTCGCGACGTCGGCCTGCAAGCCGTCGGGCGGGGGCGATTCCCAGGTGCAGAGCCTCGACAACTTCACGCGCGCCGACGGCGCCGAGGTGAAGCAGAACAGCTGCGGCTTCAAGATCACGGAAACCTCCTTCAAAAAATTGTCGGCCAAGGACCAAAAGGCCTTGGACTACATCGACGCCCCGAGCCGCGACCTCGCCCTCGATGCTTTGGGCGCCATGGCCGCCGTGCCGCGGCCGCTGCTCTCCCTATTCTTCAAGCTCGACGGCCGCGTGCGCGTCGTTTCGGACACGAAGGCCGCCTGCGCGGACGCGAAGCTCAGCCCGGCCGAAAGAAAGTTCGCGGGCGAAGGCACGGGAGAGCTCGACGGCTGCTGGAACGCCAGCGGCAAGCACTTCGAAATCATCGTCAAAGCCGACCACGCCGCGATCCACCACGCGATGGTCCGGATCTTCGGCTACGTCTATACGCAGTACGTCCCGACCTTCGACTTCTCGAAGCTCGGCGCGGCCGATCAGGCCCAGGCGAAGGCGACGCTCGCGAATCTCAAGAAGCAAAAACAGGCCATCGGCGACGCCCTCCTTGCCGACCTCGCGAAGAAAGGCGGTGCCGTCTCGGCGCGCTTCGCCCAGTTCTCGGCCGCTTCGGAAGACCAGTACGAAGACTTCTCCGTCGCCGAGGCGATCGACTCGCGTTACTGCTCCAAAGCGGTGCGCAAGGTCTTCGAGAAGGACTTCCCGCGGACCTTCGCGGCGTTCACTGGGCCGCAGTCACTGGAAAGCGACCTCGGAGCCGCCTTTTACGAGTAGGCTCGAAAAGTAAACGCCCGCCACGTAGTGCGTGGCGGGCGTTCGCATTTTACCGGCAGTTCAGCGGCGGTTCGTCGCGTTCAGAACGTTCATCAAACCGTTGCCGTACGTGTTGTTCGGCACCATGCCGCCGTCGCGCCCGGCGCACGTCTGGGTAGACGTCTTCGGCGTCGACGTGTCCCGGAAGAGGGCGGTCGTCGCGGCGACGTCGTTCTTCAGCTCGGGACGCGCGGACCAAAGCAGCGCCACGGCGCCGGCGACGTGCGGGCTGGCCATCGAGGTGCCGCTCCACAGCGAGCCGGAATAGGTGCCGCCGGGAATCGACGAGCGGACGTTGACGCCCGGAGCCGCGGTGTCGGGGCTGACTTTCGCGTCGAACTTGGACGGGCCGCGCGACGAGAAGCTCGCGATCGTGTCGTTCCGGTGGTCGAAGGCGCCGACGACGAGCACTTCGTCGGTGTGGTGAGCTGGAGAATCCTGGATCGTGCTGCACGCCGAGCCGTCGTTGCCGGCGGCGGCGACCACCATGATTCCGGCTTCGCGCAGCGCAACGAGCGCCGTCAGGAACTCGGCTCCGTCGCAGCCTTCGTCGGCCGGGCAGCCCCAGGAGTTGTTGATCACGTCGGGAGCCATCTCGGGACGGCCGTCGGTCATCGGGTTGCCGCCATGCGGGTAGGGGGCCAGAAAGAACTCGAAGCACTCGAGGTAGGTGGAGGGTTTGCCCACGCCTGCGTCCATGTTCCGGCAGCCGATCCATTGCGCGCCGGGAGCCATGCCGACCTGGTTGCCCACGCCGTCGTCTCCGACCGTCGTGCCGATGGTGTGCGTGCCGTGCGCGTTGTCGTCGCAAGGCGCCTCCGTGTCGTAGCCGCACGGATTCGCGAAGCCCGTGATCGACTCATGGACGGCGTCGTGCCAGTTGTAGGCGTGGCTCGCGTTCATGCCGTCCCAGCCGCGGTAGTGAGGCTTGAGGCCCGGGTGCGTCCACTCGATGCCGGTGTCGTTGCCGGCGATGACCGTGCCTTCGCCTTTGTGGCCCATGGCCCAAACTTGATCGGCGCCGGTCTTGCGAATGTTGTCGCCGATGGCGGCGACGCCGTCGGCCACGAGTTGCGCCGGCAGGGTTTTTTCGATGCCGCGCGAGGGGCGGTTGGCGACGATGCGTTGGACGTCGGAGCGTTCGGCCAGGGCTTCGACCAGCGCGCGGCTGGCGTTCGTCACGGCGACCGCGTTGGCGATGTAGAACCGCTGATAGCGGGTCGTCGATTCGGCGGAGAGCATGCCGAGGATGCCGCGTTGGCTTTCCTTCGCCTTCTCGACGAGCGCGCCGTAGATGAATTTCGTGCGCGCGTCTTTCGCCTTCAGCGCCTTCGCGGCGTGCAGGTTCGCCTCGCCTTTCAGGTACACGACCACGTCATAGGACGCGTCGAGAGCGGCCAGCCGGCTCTGCACGTTCGGGGCAAGCTTGGCCGCCGCCTCGGTGCTCATTTTGGCCTGCGCCGCGCCGCTCAAACCCAGAATGCACAACGACACGAAACTGAGGTGCCTGACGAGCATGATGCTGTCCCCCGCGGGTTAAGTCGAAAAAATGCGATGATTGGGTGAATCTAAAGGGGATTGTATGCGGAATGCTACAGTCGAGGCAACGTTTAGCCGTCCGACAACTAAGCGCGGGCCGAGCCGGAGACGGCTGCGCTCAATCTCGTTCGGAAGATTCCGCTGAGCTGCAAGGCGTGGCGAATCGACTGCTCGACCTCGCCCGTCACCGGCTCGTGAAAGGTGACGTCCAAGCCGTCTTTGGTCGCAAGGTGGCGACCGTCCATCATTACCAAAAGGATCTGGCGCGAGCTGGGGATGCGGGCGCCTTCGGTGAGAATGCCGATGAGATTCAGCGGGTCGGCGGCCGAGACGATCACCCAGTCGCCCTGGTTGGCGTCGTCGCGGGTCTTCCTCAGCTGCTCGATGGCGTCGGGGAGAGCGAACTGCTCCCCGTAGGATCCGGAGACGAAGCGACCGCCGCGGATCTCGCCACGGGCTTCGAGCTGGCGGTAGCAGCGCGCGAGCTCGCCCCAGGAGGGAGCGGCGGACTCGCGGCTCAGCAAGTCGCGGAACATCACGCCGTACCGCTTCAAAAGCAGCAGCGCCCAGCGACGGGTGCGCTCGTCCTGCTCGACGGGCAGCGTCGGACCGGGGAACAGCGCCCAGCGGCCGCCCGTTCCGTAAGTGGCTTGCGGCATGACGCTCCGGCCGTAGCCGCGCACCTTGTCGAGCTTCTTCTTGTTGCGGGACACGAACGGGCGGATCGCAGCGAAGCCGTCGGCGTGGGCGAGGCCCAGGCGGCAGAGCTCACCCAACGCTTCCTCGAGCTGGGACTCGAGCAGGTTCGTCCGGGCGCGGAGCTCCGTGTAAAACTGGGCTCCATGTTTTTCCAGAGCCTCGTATACGAGTTGGGCGTTGGAACGGAGCTGATCCACGGCGGGCTTCCGGTCGAGCGGCAGCAGCCAGGCAGCGTCTTCTCTTGGGAACAGAGCCAAAGGCACGACCCGGGTCATGCCCTGGGTCATCGGCCCGTCGTTCTCGTCGCGCACGGGCGGACTCAAGCGGCCCCAGGTGATCATCCCGGAGTGGGTGAGCTCGTCGAGCCACTGAGGCTGGTAACCGGAAACCCGCGAGGCGAGGACTTCGCCTTCCCACGCGCCGGCCGAGGCGTCGAAGCCCGCCAGCTGGTCGATCGCGTCCTTGAGCCCGAGGCGGCCTTCGTGGCGCCGCCCGGACGTCATGCGTTGGTGGCGCGGGAGGAATGCCATGAACTCGATCGCGCTGACCGGCTTGATCTGCTTGCGGAGGCCGTCGAGGGTCAACCGGTGGATGCGCATCAAAAGGTGCCGCTCGCACCACTCGAGGCAGTCGCGGGTGAACTTGCCTCGGACGATTTCGCCGCGGCTTTCGATCGCCGGAAGCGTCACCGTGACGTCGGCGGCGTTTAGGCCGAGGTCGGCCGCGATCTCGTCTTCCGTCAGGACGCCGCGCGACTCGAGATACCCCCGGATGAGCGCCAGGCGTGCGTCTTCTGGTTCCCAGGTCTTTTTCAGGCGCTCAGGCAACGTGACGGGGGGGTCGATCAAGGCGCCCGGATAGGCCGCCTGGATCTGATCGAGGGATTCGGTGGCGAACCACAGCGTCGCGCCGTTAGTCCGGACGCGCGCAGCGCGGCCGCCCGCGACCAGGACGTTCATCGAGCGCTCCCAGTCGGGGGAGATGCGTAGGATCACCGGCTCAGGTAACGCGGAGGCCGCCATCAGAGTGTCGTGGAGCTCGTCCGCATCGCGGGCGAGCGGCCAGGCTTCCCTCCCGACCTGGCGGACGACGTCGGGATCGAGGCGGGTGAGCTCGCTCAGGTTGTCGAAGCTCAGCGTCCGGCGCTGGGCGACGGCCCGCGCCCGGCGCTCTTCGAGCGGAGCGTCGTCGAGGAAAGCATAGGGATAGGCGTTCAGGAGCTGGTAGGAGAACGGCGAGGGCTCCCTCGTGTCGCGCGCCAAAAGTTCGATTTCGCCCGAGGCGATGTCGCGCATCACCTGCTTCAACCCTTCGAGGTCGATCGCTTCCGTCAGGCAGTCGTGCATCGTCTGGCGGACGAGCGGGTGGTCCGGGATTTCGATGTCGCCGACCACGTGCTCTTTGCACTGGGTCTGGGCGGGGAACACCGCCGCCATCAGGTCGTCGGCGCGGAAGCGCTGCAGCACCGGCGGCACGCGCTGGCCGTTCCGGCTGCGGAGCACCGCCAGGGCGCGCGTCGTATTCCAGCGCCAGCGAATCTGGAACAGCGGCACGGCGAGAATCGCCTGCTCGAGCAGCGCCTGGATGTTGTGCTCGTTCAGCATCGTGAAGAGCTGCTCGATCGGAAAGCTGTGCTGGGGGCCGAGAGACAGCACGATGCCGTCGTTGTCGGCCGACGCCTGCAGCTCGAAGTCGAAGCTCCGGCAGAAGCGTTTTCTCAGCGCGAGACCCCAACCTTTGTTGATGCGCATGCCGAACGGCGCGTGGATCACGAGCTGCATACCGCCGGTGTCGTCGAAGAAGCGCTCGAACACGACCTGCCTACGCGTCGGGACGACGCCGAGCGCGGCTTTTTGCACGGCGACGTAGTGCACCAGCTGTAT
>JAYVBB010000443.1:0-12657 GCA_043750715.1 Pseudomonadota bacterium
CCGTTCGCCGCGCGCGCGGCCAACAAGTCCGCGACTTTTTCGCCGTGACGGCGGAGCCAGTCGGCGGGAAGCGGCGCATAGCCTCCGTCCAGCAGCGGGACGAGTGACTCGCCCGCGGCGAAAGCCTGCAGCACGCGCGCCGGATCGGCGGCTTTGCCCTGCGACGCGAAGGCGACGGCGAATCGGTCCTCGCCGAGGGCAACGGTCGGCGTGAGCTCGGCGTGTTGCTTGAACCGCTCCAAGCCGCGGCCGACGACGTCGCCCGGAAAGCGGCCGAGCTGTTCGACGAGCCGGATCGCCTCGGTGGCAGGGAGCACGCGGCGTTCGTCGAGATTCATGCGCAGGTCGCGAGACAGCTGATCGGCGAGCTTGCGCTCGGCGTCGGTGTCGCGCACGGGGACGTTGCCCCCGAGCACGTCGAAGCGCCCGAGACGCACGCGCGCGAGAGGAGGATCGCCGTAGACGATCGCGGCGCTGACTTCGAGTTCTTCGCCCTTCGGGTCGAGATGGAGCTCGAGGCGGGGCTTCGCGCTTTGACGCTTGGGCAGCCGTGAAGTCTTGACGATGACGGGGAGTTTTTCTTCCAAAGGCGGCAGGACTGATGCGGCGAGGTCGCCGAGATCGCGCGGTCCGAAAAAGCGGCCGTCGCGGAGCAGCTCCGTCTCCGCGGGAGTCAGTGTCGGCCGGACGACAGGCCTGAGGCCGCTGTCGCAAAGCGCGACGCCGTTGGCGAACGATTCCCTGATCGCGGGGTCGACGCGCGCCGAAACGCGGACGCCGGGCCCGTCGTCGGCGACTTCGGCGATCAGGCCGACGCTCGCGGGGTCGACCGCGACCGGTTGGCCGTCCAAAAAGACGTCGAGGCCGCGCGCCAAAGCCTTGAGCAGCTTCGGGAAGACCCGCGCGGGCAAGACTCCGCGGCGGTCGCTGCCGAGCGCGACTTCGACTTCGAGGTCTTCGGCGGTCGCCGCGACGGCGGGAGCCGGCAACCGGACGGTCAACGTCTCGCGCTTTTCCCCACGCTCGACTTCTCTTTCGAAGGCAAGTCCCTGCGGCGTGCGCGTGAACGCGTAGACCAGGCGGCCGCCCCCCACTTTCGCTTTCGGCAGGGGGGTGCCTTGCTCGCGGGCGCGTTTCAGCGCGATGGCCGCCGCAGCGACGTGGGCGCAGGGATCGTCGTCGCCCCCGCAGCTGCAGGACCAGTCGCCGTCGAGCGGAAAGAGGGTCACCGACTGGCTCACGGTGACGTCACGACCCTGAACGCGCAGGTGAATCTCGTCCGCCGTCTCGCGGTCGCCGGTGACGGCATCCTGGCGCGACAGCTCGACGCCCTTCGACCAGACGGCCGGCGTCGCGCTCTCTCTGACGTTACGAAAAACCTCTTCCATGCGGGCGAGAGGTTCCCGCATTCGCTGGAGCCTGGCAAGGGGCCTTTAGAGGGCCTGGATCTCGGCGCGCACGGGCTCGCCTTTGGTAGTCAAATGACAGATGTAACCCGGCGCGACGCTGAGCGGTTGCGCATACCAGTCCTCACCTTCCAGGGTCAGGTGGCCCGCGGCCCCTTCGATCTCGTCGAGGGGGAGGGTGAGGCCTTCGCCCCGGCATTTCACTAGGCCTTCCTTCATGGTCCAGTACTCGAGGAAGCGGCGGCTCGGGCTGGCGGCGGCGCGGATGTCCTGCCATTGCCCGTCGGTCATGCAGGACTCGAAGTCGGCGAGCGTGACCGAGCGTTCCGCTTCGAGGTCGATGCCGACGCGTTGCTTGCAGCTGAGCGCGCACACGACGTGGCGGCCGGAGTGCGAGATGCTGAAGCTCAGCGAGGCCGAAATGAAAGGCTTGCCGAAGCGCGTGTATTGAACGTGGCGCACCAACTCGGGGTCGGCCCCGAGGCGGGCCAGGCCTTCCCGGAGCAGCATGCGACCGAGGAGGGCCGCCTGGCGGTCCTCGTGGCGCTGCTTCTTCAGAATCTTCTGCTTCTCGGGCTCGGTGAGCAACGCCAGTTCCCGGGCGAACACTTCCGGGTCCTGCAGGCGGTCGAGCGGGGCGTGGAGAACGAGCATGGGAATTAGATCTTCGTGATGTCGTCGAAGTAAGCCGGGCTGACTTCGCCGTTGATCGTTTGGAACTGGATGTAGACTTTCTGGTCGCCGGCGGTCGTCGAAATCACGTGGCTCAGCGAGTAGGAGAACGGCAGCCAAATGGCAGTGTTGATCGTGTTCAGATCGTTGCTGACGCGCATCTTGACCGCGTTGCCCGGATTCCAGATCGTCAGCGTGACGTTCGCGTCGGTCGTGGACGCCGCGCCGTTGTCGACGATGACGCCGGAGGCGTTGAAAGGCCACGGATCATAAATGACTGAGCGCTGGATCGCCGGGAGGACGATGCCGTTGGCGGTCTTGAACATGATGAAGATGGTCTGGAGGCCCGGGGTGTAGACCCGGTAAGGCACGGTCGAGGTGATGTACTGCCACTCGGTCGTGTTGGTCGAGGAAGGTGAGCCGTACGAGATGTTCATGAACGCCGCGGTCGGAGGGGCCACGATGTTCGTGATGTTCAGCACGGGGTCGATCGTCAGCGGAGCGCCGTTGTTTATGTCGAAAGCGCCGTTCGGCAGATACGGGTTGAATTCGATCGTTTTTGCGTAGAGTTGGGACTCGTCGCCGTCGATCGTTCGGTATTGGACGTACAGGGTCTGCGGGCCGGCCGCCGAGAGAGTGTAGGGGAAGGACGGCACCAGGTTGATGAATTCGTCGGTGGAACCGCTACCGCCCAAGTTACCGAGTCCGCCGCCGCCGCCGCCGCCGCTGCCGGCGGTGTTGGTGACTTTGAACGCAATGGCGGTCGGAGGCGGGATGAGCGTCAGCATCACGTTCGGGCTGTCGGTCGTCGGCGCGCCGCCGTTGATGACGAAGCCGGTCGGGATCTGCGGGAACGGATCGACGCGGATGACTTGCTGGTAAGTAGGGCTGACCATCTGCTCTCTGGTCCGGAACTGCAAGTAGACGGTCTTGATGCCCGGGGCCTGGAACGTGTAGAACATGTAAGGTTGAACGGCGAGCCACAGGTTGCTCGTGTCGCGGCCGCTGGAGCCGCCGCCGAAGAATCCGCCGCCGCCGCTGCTCGAATTGACTTCCCAGACCCGCATTTCGAAGGCATTGACCGGGACGTTGATGTCGCAGCGGACCAGGCGGTTTTGTGTCGTCGCGGCGCCGATGTCGATCTTGAAGACTTCGTCGGCGGTCGACGGGAAGAGGTCGATCACCGCGGAGGCGACGTAGACGGGGCTGACGAGACCGATCGCATCCATGTACTGCACGTAGATCGTCCGCTGGCCGAACCCCTCTTTTTGACCGTTCGCCGGGTTCGTGTAGATCTCGAAGGTGTAGTTCATCGTCGCCGCTGGATTCAGCCAAGGTTTGGTGAGCAGCGATTCCGTGGATTCCGCGATGCGCATGCGGTAAGCGGCCTGCGGCAAGTCGAATTTCAGGACGACGTCGCGGCGCGTGATGTGGCCCGACCCGTCTTCGATGACGACACCTTGGGTATTGGCGAACTGGTCCAGGACCACGGCAAGCGACTGGATGTCGCTCAGGACGCCTTGGGCTTCGTCCGAGAATTGGTAGTAGAGGACGTTGCCGCCGTCTTTCGCGAAGTCGAAGTCGAAGCGCTCGGCGCAGCTCTTCCACGGCAGGGTCAGGAGCCCGTTGATGTCGTAGCTGTAACGCATGAACTTCGTCGCCTTGCTCCAGGCCGGGCGGAAGGCGCGCATATAGGGATGGCCCGAGATCAGGAAGTCGCTGGCAGGAATGGACTCGTCGAGGAAGACCGCGCCGGCGACGCCGGCTTCGGGGAAGAGCACGAGGGGTTGCGTCAGCTTTTTCGTCTCGCCGCCGGCGACCGTCAGGTCTTTCACCGCGGAGGCGAATTGCGGGGCTTCGGCGGCCAGGGTCAGGGCGCCGGCCGGGACGCCGGCGAGCGAGAAGTTGCCGTTGGAATCGGTCGAGGTCGCGCTGCGGCCGACGCGCACCTGGACGGCGGAGCCCGGCTCGACTTTGCGGCCTTCGGCTTTTAGCATGACGCGGCCTTCGATCGTCGCGGTGTCGCCGATCGTCACGGCGTCGAGCGACCGGTCGCCGCGCTCACCGAGGTTGATCGGGAGGCTGACGCCCTTCTGGCCATTCTCGGCGTCGAAGAAGAGGCGGAAGCTTTGCGCGCGGTTGCGAATCTTGCCTTGCAGGACGATCAACGAATCGTCGTCGAGATTGATCGTGTAGGAACCGGCGTCGTCGGTGAGCGCCAGCGGCTCGTCCGATTCTTCGAGATAGACGGCGACTCCGCCGGCTCCGGCGCCCGCGGCGTCCAGAACCGCGCCCGTGAGCGCGAGTGATGCGGGAAGCGCTTTGCCCTCGGAGGGCTTCTCGGATTTCAAACAACCCGTGAAGACCAGGGGGGCGAGCGCGATCATAAGGATATGGGACAGCTTCATCGTCAGCCTCGGAACAGCAGCAGCAGGGAGAAATGATCCAGACCGACCGACAGCGGGTCGGATTCGTCCGACCGTCAAAGTGCAACAAGGGTGCCCTCCCGTGGCGTCCCGCGATGCAACGATTTCTGTTTGAAATTCTAGATAGTTAGGCAGCATGGCTCCGGTTACCACCCCTGTGGTCTTCGTGCCTATCCCTGCCACAAGTGATAGAATTTTCGACATGATGCCACCCCGTCGTATAGCGACCCTCTTCGGCCTGGTCCTGGCCGTCGCCGGCTGCCGCCTCTTCAAGGCGGGGTCGAGTTGCTCGTCCGGACCTGGACTCGCCAGTAAGGGAATCGACGGTTCCGCGCTCGCCGACGGTCAGCTGTCGCTGACGCTGGACGGCGGCCCGAGCGGCGCGACCCAGGCGATGGTCGATTTTCTCTACGCAAATCAGCTCCAGGCGACGTTCTTCGTCTCGGGCAAAGGAGCGGAATCGTTCCCGGCGGTGCTCTCGTCGATGAAGGATCGCGGTCACCTGGTCGCCAACTTCGGCTATTCGTCCGAGCCGTTGAAAGACGCCCACGACCCCGTGCTCGAAGTCCGGAAGACCGACGAGTTGATTTCACCCTACGTCACCGGCGACATGTTCATTCTGCGGGTGCCAGAAGGCGAGCTGACGGACGACGGCGCCAAACGCCTGAACGACGCAGGGCTCAACCGATACGTCGGTCCCGTCAAATGGGACTTTGGGGGCCAGGGTGCCAGCGATCGCGAATGCTGGGCGCAAGGCGTGGGCGTCGACGACTGTGCCGAGAAATATCTGAAACCGATTCGTGACAAGCGCCGCGGCATCATCCGCTTGGCGGGTGACGACGCGCAATCGACCGAGTTGCTCAAGGTCCTCGTGCCGAAGCTGCGCGAGGAAAAATTCCAGCTCATCCGGTTGGATGCCGTGCCGGCCGTGCGCCTCGGGCTCGAGCAGAGCGGCGGCAAACCCGGAACGGTCGGCGGCGCCGAGGGCTGCAAGGAATACTAAGGTGCCGCGACCAGGGACGAGACGCGTGCCGCGAAGCCTTCCGCCAACGCGTCATGGCCCGTTTGGTCGAGGTGCGCGTAGTCGAAAGGGATGAAGAGCGGCGCAGCGGCGCCGGGGCTCGCCTCGACCAGCGCGCGGCGCGCCCGGAGAGCCGCACGGACGTCGACGATGGTGAGGCCCCGCACCGCGGCCAGCTCGTTCAGATGCGCCAACGGGTCGATCGTCAGGCGCTCCAGCGGCACGTTCTTTTCGTTGTCGCGCGCTTCGGTGGTCAGCGTGAAGCGGGGTGCGACGTAGGTGACGACCAGAGCTTTGCCGGAACTCTTGACCTTCTCGTTCAAGGCTATCAAGTGAGCGTCGAAGCGCTCCCATGCCGTGCGCGCGAGTCCCGGGTCGAGTCCGCCCTGCGCATATCCGTGGGCCAGCACCGCGCCGTAAGGATTTCCGGGATCGACGTTGTGTGTGAGCAAGCCCAGCCAGTAGAGCGCGTTCTGCGAGTTGAGAGACAGAAAACTCGGGAGGCAGAACGCATGGACCAAGCGGTTGGCGGCGATCTTCGCGCGCGCTAACGAGCCGTGACCGGCGCGGAACGAAGCATAGCGTTCGGCGGGCGAAAACTCTTTGCCGTCGCGTTGAATGACTTCCAGGGACACCATGTTTCCCGTCAGGGCAACCGTGATCAGATCGGGGTCATAAGCTCCCCAGTCCGTGTCGAGCGAATGAGTGACGTCAGCCAGCGACGCGCCTTCGATGCCGGCGTTGATCACGTCGACGACGCGCCCGGTGCGCTCGTGCATGCGGGCTCCAAGCCGCTGTGGCCAGGTGTGCTCGCTCGCGACGCCGGTGCCGAAGGTGATCGAGTCGCCTAGCGCGAGAATGCGGTAGGTGCCGGGGCTTTTGAGTTTGGGCACGGCGACGCCGCGGTAGTTGTCCGCGTTGACGGCCATCGGAAGGTTCGCGGTGTACTCGTGGTCGAAGAGCTGTTCGCCATAAAATGGCGCCGTGACCTGCAGGATTCCCTCGACGCACCCCGCCAGAGCCGCGACGGCCGCGAGCTCCCAGGCAATGGTTTTGAGGGGGAGTTTAGAACGCAAAATAGATGAACTCCGGGTGCGCCGCGCGCGTGAACGTCAGGACCATGACCACCAGTGCGGCGTAAGCCACCCAGCGTAAAGCCACGGGGCGGGATGTGAAGAAGTCGAGCCAGCGCTCGCGCGTCTTCAGGAGCTCCGCCGAGAACATGACGGCCAAACCTGCCGCAGTGTAAACCGCCAGGCGGGACTCGCCGCCGATTTCCCCCGCGGCCCCCTGCACGATCCGGGTCAGGATCAACCAGGCTTCGTCGACGCTTTTGGCCCGAAAGAAGATCCAGGAAACGCAGACGACGTGGAAGTTGACGAGCCAGCGAAGGGCCTTGCCTCCGCGTGTCAGCGGCGTGCCGGCGAGTCCGGTGCCGCGTTCGACGGCCATGACGCCGCCTTGAATCCCGCCCCAGACGATCCAGTTCCAACCGGCGCCGTGCCAAAGGCCGCCGAGCAGCATCGTGATCATCATGTTCAGATTGGTGCGAAACGGACCGCCGCGGTTGCCGCCGAGCGGAATGTAGAGGTAGTCGCGGAGCCAGCGGGAAAGGGTGATGTGCCAGCGCTGCCAGAACTCCCGGATGCTATAGGAGAGGTAGGGTTTGGCGAAGTTGTCCGGCAGTTTGATGCCGAAGAGCAGCGCCGAGCCGATCGCCATGTCGGAATAGCCCGAAAAGTCGCAATAGATCTGCACGGCGAAGGCGTAGGTCGCGACGGCGAGCGACAACCCCGAGTAGCGCTCGGGCGAGGCGTAGACGTCGTTGACGAGCGCCGCCATGACGTCGGCCACGTAGACCTTTTTCACGACGCCATAGAGGAAAAGCGCGATGCCGCGGCGGAAATCGGTGCCGTCGGCTTCCGTCCTGCCCGTCAACTGCGCGATCAGCTCGGGCGCCCGGATGATCGGGCCCGCGACCAGATGCGGAAAGAAAGCCAGGAACAGCGCAAACTCTTTCAGCGTCCGGACGGGCTGCATGTCCCGGCGGTAAACGTCCACCGTGTAGCTGATTGCCTCGAAGGTATAAAAGCTGATGCCGAGCGGCAGGATGATCTTGATCGCGACGGCCGGAAGCTGGATCCCGAGGAGGCCGAGCAGCCCCTCCGCGTTGCCGAAAAGAAACAGCGGGTACTTGTAGAAGCAGAGAATGCCGAGGTTGACCACGATGCTGGCGACGAGCCAACGCTTGCGCGTCTTCGCGTCTTCGGACGAGCCGATCTTGAGGCCGGTGAAGTAGGCGAACAGCGTCGTGAAGGCGAGCAGCGCCGTGAACCAGACGTTGTACGTAGCGTAGAAGGCCCAGCTCGCGACTAGTAGCAACGCCGTCCGCACCTTCGGCTGTACGTGATGGTAGATCGCCACCACGACAGTGAGAAAGAGGAGGTATGGGACGGAGTTGAACGCCATGACTCAGTTGACCTTGACGTACTTGCCGGGTTGTCTGGGGTCGGCCACGTACCAGGCGGGGAATCCTTGGGGGTCACGACCGAGCCGCGCGCCGGGCACCGGCGGCGTGTCGCCCGTGCCAGTGCCGCCGCTCGGCGAAGATCCCGGGAGAAGCTTCACGGCCTGCATCTCTGCGACGCTTTCCTTGAACGTCTTCTTGATGAAGGCGATGTCTTCGTCGGTGTGCGCCGTAGTGAAGAAGCAGGGGAAGCCGTCCCAGATGTGCAGGCCTTTGCCGCGCATCCACGTGAACAGCAGGTCGCCGAACGGCATGTCCGCGGTGAAGTTCGCCCGGTAGAGCGAGCCCATGTGCTTGAAGCGCAGCGGGAAGCCGATGCCTTGGAAGTAGGCATTCATTTCCTTGGCGAACGCCTCGGTCTTCCGGTTCATCTCAGTCTGGAGACCCTTGCCCTTTTCTTTCAGATGGAGCAGCACGGCCTTGGCCGCGGCAAGCGCCGGCGGATGGCGGACGAAGGTCCCGGCGAAGTAGGTCACCCCCACCTCGGGCTTCGAGTCGTCGCCGAACTTCCAGGAGCCGCCGTCGAGGGCGTCCGCCCATTCCCTGCGGCCGGCGATGATCCCGATCGGGAAGCCGCCGCCGATGACTTTGCCGTAGGACGCCATGTCGGCTTTGATGCCGAAGTGCTCCTGCGCGCCGCCTTGAGCGAGGCGGAAGCCCGTGATGACCTCGTCGAAGATCAGCGCACAGCCGTTCTGCTCGGTGATTTTGCGCACCTCCTGCAGAAATTCCTTGGGCTGGAAGTCGGCGCGGCGGCTCTGGATCGTTTCGCAGAGGACGGCGGCGAGATCCTGCGCGTGCTCTTTGATGTAGGCGAGGGACTCTGGCGTGCCGTAGTCGAGTACGACGACGTTTTCGGAGGTCGACGGCATGATTCCGGGGGCGGCGGGAATTGCCTTGCCGGATTTGGTACCGCGGACGAGCACTTCGTCGAAAATCCCGTGGTAAGAGCCCGAGAAGATGACGACCTTGTCCCGACCCGTGACGGTGCGGGCGACGCGGAGGCAGCCGAGCACGGCTTCCGACCCGGTGTTGCAGAAGCCGGCCCGGTCGAAGCCGGTCATTTCGCAAAGGAGCTTCGCGACCTCGCCGGCGAGCGGCGTCATCGGGCCGATGTCGACGCCCTTCTGCATTTGCGCGAGCACGGCCTGATTGATGAAGTCGGGTGACCACCCGAAAAAGTTCATGCCGAAGCCGCAGAGGCAGTCGACGTACTCGTTGCCGTCGACGTCCCACATCCGGGAGCCCTTGGAGCGCTCGATGATGATCTGGTAAACGACCTCCTTGATCGCCGGCCGAAAGCCTGTGACGACCCGCGGGTCGGCCAGGTGGGGACGGTGGAACTGGGTCAGTCGCTTCGACTCTTTCGTCCTGGAGCAGTACCGGACGATGAATTCGTCGTACGCCTTACGCTGCTCGGGAGTGAAGAGAGAAGCGTCGTTGCCATAGGTGATCCGGGCGGCGGCACCGAAGGCTTTCTTGGCGTCGTACAACTCCTTCGTCTTGGGCTCCGCCGCGGGCGCTGGTGCCGGAACGGGGATCGCCGCCGTGGTAATCGGCGCGGCGACGGAAGCAGGTATGACATGAAGCGGAGCGATGGCGCGCCCGCTCAGGAGCTCGAGTTGCTTAGCCATGAGCTGCAGCTGGGCCGCGACGATGCCGTCCAATCCGGCCGCCGGCGCGACGAAGGTCTGGGCGGTGAGTTGCATGGGCGTGGAGACGGGAGCGGACATCGCCAAAGGCTGCAGTGCAGCCTGCGTGATGGCCTGAGGAATCGGAGCTGGGGCCGCGACGACCACCTCGGGAGGCAGCGTCGTGTCGATCAGCGTCGCCACGGCGTCGAATGACGAGTACTGCTCGAGAAGCTGGCGGAAGTTCACTTTGACGCCGTACTTCCGCTGGAGCTTGAGAGCGAATTGCGTCAGGAAGAGGGAATCGAGGCCGAGCTCGAGAAAGCTCGTCTCGGGAGCCGCGTCACCGCAGGCGATTCCGGACGAATCCTCGAGGAGCTGCTTCAATTCGCTGATCAGGCGGGGTTTCCTGCCGCTGGACATGGGGCCTCCGTGCATCGGTGCCGTGGACTTCGAGATTGTGACTGGCTTGACGCTTACCGGCACCCGCGGCCAGTGGCGTTGTCTTTCGAAAGGATAAGTAGGCAAGGGCAGGCGACGGCGCGCTTCGCCCGGGTAGAGCTTGACGGCGTCGACTTTGATTCCCGCCAGCCAAAGGCCTGTCCACGCCTGGAGCAACGCCCGACGCTCGTCGATTTGGCTGCCGCTGCCGCTGCTCACGACCGCGGAGCGCCGGTCGGGAGCCAGCTGCTGCCGGGTCAAGGTCGCGAGCACGTCGCGCGGACCGACTTCCAGCCAGGCGACCTCGCCTTCCGCAGCCGCGGTGCGGACGGCGTCCGCGAAGCGCACGGGAACCTGGATCTGCTTCGCCCAGTAGGCCGGGCTGGTCGCCTCTTCGTCCGTCAACCACGTGCCGGAAACCGTCGAAACGATGCGACAAGTCGGGGGCGACAACGGGATGCCGGTCAGGAAATCCTGGAGCATCGTCGAGGCCGTCGCCATCATCGGCGAGTGGAAGGCATGAGACGTCTTGAGAGGGCGCGCGGCGATGCCTTGGCGCTCGAGTCCGGCGGCGTAACGCTCGATGGCTTCGGAGCTTCCGGCGACGACGACGGCACTGGGCGAGTTGATCGCCGCGAGCGCCACGTCATGCGGCAGCATGAGCGTGTCTGCGGCGGCGCGTATGGAAAGCATGGCGCCGCGTGTCATCGATTGCATGGCCTGGCCGCGTTTCACGACCACCGTCAGAGCGTCCTCCAGGGTGAAGACGTCGGCGAGCGTTGCCGCGACGAGCTCGCCTACGCTGTGACCAATCATGAAGTCCGGCTCGATGCCAAAGCTCGCCCAGAGCCGCGCCAGCGCGAACTCGGTCGCGAAAAGAGCGGGTTGAGCCGTTGCCGTGGCCGTTAGCCGCGCTTCCGCGCCGTCCGACGTGTCGTGGAGGAGGGTAATGAGGTCCGGGCCGCCGGCTTTCCGGATTCCGGTCGCGCATTCATCGAGCGCCTGCCGGTACACCGGCTCCGCTTTGTAGAGACCCAGACCCATTCCCGGGTACTGGGAGCCCTGACCGGAAAAGAGGAAGGCGGTGAGCTCCGAGCGCAGGTTGCCAGCGTGCATCTTCCAGCCGTCGCCTTTGCCGTCTTGCAGGTAGCGAATCGCTTCGGCCGTATCGTTCGCGACGAAGGCGACGCGATGACTCATGCGCTTCCGGCCGTTTGCCAAAGTCAGAGCAACGTCGCCGAGAGCGGCACCCGGGTGCTGCTCGAGATAGGCCGCAAGGCGCTGGCGGGCTTCGCCAAGGGCCCGTTCGGTCTGGGCGGAAAGGACCACCGGGTGCGCGGGCCGGCTGCTGGGCTGCCGGTCCCGGTGCGGTGCTTCCTCGATCACGACGTGGGCGTTCGTCCCCCCGACGCCGAACGAGCTGACGCCGGCGCGCCGCGGTGCGGCGCAGCGGGGCCAATCGGCAAGCCGCGTATTCACGAAAAAGGGCGACGAGGCGAGCTCGAGCCGGGGATTCGGCGTCGTGAAGTGCAGGCTGGGCGGAATTTTCTGGTGCCGAAGCGCCAGCGCAGCCTTGATGAGTCCGCCGACGCCTGCGGCGGCTGTCATATGACCGACGTTGCTTTTCAACGACCCCAGTGCGCAGAAATTCTTGCGGTCGGTCGTCTGCCGAAAAGCTTTGGTCAAAGCCTCGACCTCGATCGGGTCACCAAGGGGCGTCGCCGTGCCGTGAGCCTCGACATAAGAAACCGTCGCCGCGTCGACTCCGGCGTCGGCCAAGGCGCTCATGATGACGTCGGCTTGGCCCTCGACGCTCGGAGCGGTGAAGCTCGCCTTCTCGGCGCCGTCATTGTTGATCGCCGTGCCGATGATGACCGCGTGAATGGTGTCGCCGTCGTGCACCGCGTCGCTGAGGCGCTTCAGGACCACGGCGCCGACCCCGTCGGAGAACACCGTGCCTTGCGCGCGCTCGTCGAACGTCCGCGTATGGCCGTCCGGCGACAGCATCGCGCCTTCCTGGTAGAGGTAGCCGCTGTTGAGAGGCGAGGTGCTCGAGCTGCCGCCCGCAATTGCGATCTCGCACTCCCCGAGGCGAAGAGCCTGCACTGCCATGTGCACCGCGACGAGCGAGGTCGAGCAGGCCGTTTGCACGTTGACTGCGGGACCTTTGAGATTCAACCGATGCATTGCTCGCGTCGTCAGGTAGTCTTTCTCGTTCGCGACCATCACCTGGAACGCCCCGGCGCGGTCGATCAGGCCGGGAGAGCGCCGCACCACTTCGGGGAAGTACGTGTTGGTGCCGGTGCCGGCATAGACGCCGATCTTGAAAGAGGGATCCGGCATGTGGCCGGAATCTTCCAGCGCTTCCCAGAGGATTTCGAGAAAGAGGCGGTGCTGCGGATCCATGACTTCGGCTTCGCGCGCCGAAATGCCGAAGAAGGTCGCGTCGAAGGTGTCACCCGAACGGATGACGCCGCGGGATTTGACGTAGTTGGGGCTGCGGACGAGCTCCGGGTCGAGCGTCGGATCCAAC
>JAYVBB010000444.1:0-2527 GCA_043750715.1 Pseudomonadota bacterium
GTCGAGCGCCTCGGCTACCGACTCGTGGATTCCTGGCCCAGCTCGGGGTCTTGTCCCATCCCTTTTCATCCGGGACATTCGGTCGCAGAATATTCGGGCGCATACTTCCGGCTCGCCTAAAAAGCGCTGTAGATTCGGCCGCTTTAATTTCCAAACCTCCGCTTGCATCTTGCCGGCGGCTAAGGCAAATTGGCTGTCGCTCTGGGGGTATAGCTCAGTTGGTAGAGCGTCGCGTTCGCAATGCGAAGGCCAGCGGTTCGAGACCGCTTACCTCCACCAGCCTTCGCCAAGGCTACGGCTGGCAAGCCGTGATCTTGGCGAAGGCTGGTTGCCTTTTGGGGCCTACCAAAACAAGCTCGTGGCGTCGCCTTTGAACCTTAGCTCTTCCGGCATGGCCTCCGGCGGCAGGGTCTTGTTGCCGTCCAGTCGGGCCGTGAGCTCGGCGATGATTTCAGGACTCGTCAGTGCGGCCGGCAAGTAGCGCGTGATGTAGCGAATTGCCATAGGCGCGCTCAGGCTGGTTCCCCAAACGACGGTTTCGAATTCGTGCGGGGCGGCCACGATGACGTCGTTTCCGAGCGCATAGAGGGACACCAGGCCTCCTTGCGTCGAAAAGAAGCTGGGTTGCCGCAAGGCGTCGTGCGCCCCAACGAGGAGCCGTCCCAGCTCCGGGTCCGCGAAGTCCCGCCCATCTCCGGGATTCTCGAGGATGCCGCGCCCGTTGCCCGCGGCCTGGACGATGAGGAGGCGGCTCGGATCGAAGGTCCCGGCGTCACGCAGGTGCGCCCAATGGGTTTTGGTCATGTCGTGCGCGGCGGTGAAGATCTTTTCGTAGTCCCAATACGGGCAACCGGCGTTTTTCACCTGCTCGGCCAAAGGCACCTTGACCGACCGCCAGGGATCATCGACGTCGGGCTTCACTCCGGTCAGTCGGGTCTGGTAGGCGATGGCCGACTCCGGCACGACGTCGTGCACGCGCAGCTCCTGGCTGAAAGCGGAGCTGTAGTTCAGCAGTGTCGCTTCATGCTTCTTCGCGAGCTCGAACAGCTGCGTCTTCCAGGTCGGCACGTGGTTCGCGGTCGCCGCGGCCAGTTCCGGATCCGCCAGGTTCGCCATGTGCTGCGTGTATTCGGCTTCGGGCCGGCAGGCCCTTTCCTGCGCTTCCCCTTTGGCGTTCTTCGCCGGCGTCGCAAATGCGGTCAGCGATTTGATCAACTGCCGCCCGACTCCGATCAGGGTCACGTTGGTGACGCCATGATCGACGAGCACCAGCTGCACGTTCGGGTTGTCGCGCGCAATCACGCTGGCGACGAAAGTGCCGTGATAGCGCGCCTGCTTGCTCGACCGGTCGAGTCCGTTGAGCACGAACTGCTTGTGAAAGTAGTCGTCGCCTTCGGGTTTGAGCGTCTTGTCCCGCACGGATTGGTTCCATGCTTCGCGAGCCGCTTCGATCTCCGCGAACGCCGGGCTCGCGTCGAACTTCAACCCTTCCGTGATCGCGCAGCCGGCGTCGGCCGCCTCGATCTCGGCAAGCAAAGCTTTCCTCGTGTCGGTCGTGTCGGCGGCGGAGCTCTCCTCTTCGTCAGCGTCTTCCTGATCCGGGCAGCTCAGGGTGTAGGTCGCGAGAATGCGGTCCTGGAACACCGGTTGGCTCACGTCGAACCCGGAATCGAACACCAGAACGACGCGGGGCGCTTCCGACTCGGCGTCATCACCCTTCTTGCCGCAGGCGACCAGGTTCGCGGCGAGCGCGGCTACCAGGAGCGGAATGGCTTTCATAGGCGCCTTTTTCAAAAAGGGGGGGTGCCCTTCGATTATAAGGGAGTTGCACGCCCCAAGCGTGCACTTTCGGTCACAGTGATGTCACGGGGGCGTCCGTACAGGTCAGTTTTTTCAGGATCTTACAGTGGTTCTCGGTTTGCAGGAATTAAGGCAACTCCAAGGAGAATCGCATGCTTCGTTCGCTCGCCATCCCAAGCGCCGTCCTGGTCGCAGTCCTTACCGGCTCCGTGACCGCCCTCGCCCGCGGCCGCGCCTCGGACGAGGCCAAAGGCTTCGTCCAGGTGTCGGGAAGCGCTGGCGCCGCTGTCGACAGCAACTCCGCCGAGTGGGCGACGGAGACCTGGAGCCTGGCATTCGGAATGGCCCAGCGCGAGAGCTGGAACCTGGGTCTAGTCCTGGAGTCGCGGCACTTTTTGGCGATGACCGCGGATCCCCAGAGATGGGACGCCTTTTCCCTGGGGGCGGCCCTCGGCTACGACTGGACCCACGTGGGCGTCTACGGCCGGGCGGCGGCAGGCAACCTCAGCAAGTCGGGCGGCGAACCGCCCGATTCCGAGCGCGGCGAAAGAGTGCAGCCGCCGGCGAGCAGGGGCTTCGTCAGCGGCACGGCCGGCGTCGCCTGGATCCTGGCGAACACCGACATGGTCGACCTCCGCCTCTACGCCGAGGTGACGCCCTTGCAGCTGAACGGCGTCTTCGACGAGGCTCTGGCTCCGGGCAGCAACGTCCTCGACGGCGAGGCCGG
>JAYVBB010000445.1:0-2316 GCA_043750715.1 Pseudomonadota bacterium
TGGACATCGGGACGGGCACAGGGATCCTGCTGATTGCCGCGCATCACCTCGGCTTCCGGCCCCTGGTCGGCACCGAAATCGACGACGAAGTTCTGGACGAAGCGCGCCGAAACGCCGCGCTCAACGGTCTGTCGATGCAGCTCGAGAATCGCGCCGAGCCGCCGACGGGCGCGCGCCACCAGCTGATTCTCGCGAACATTCTCGTGCCCGTCCTGCACCACTTGCTGCCGCGTTTCGGCGAGCTTCTCGGGCCGCACGGGCGCCTCGTGCTGGCCGGCTTCATCGACAAGGAGGCCGGTCCGCTGCTAGCTGCGGCGTCCCGCCTCGGCCTCGTCGAGGAAAGCCGGACGCTTTGCCGCGGCTGGGTCGGGCTCGTGCTCAGGAAGCAGGAGCGGTAGCGAAGCCGTAATCGTGGAAGATCTTCTGCGCGGCTGGCGACTTCAGGAACTGCACGTAGCGGACGGCGGCGTCCGCCGGCTTCGCGTTCTTGATCACGGCCGCGGGATATTTGATGCTGAGGCCGTCTTTCGCGCCTGCCTGATAGACGATTTTCGCCTTGGACGTCTTGGACACGTCGGTCACGTAGACGAAGCCGGCGTCGGCCGCATCCGTCTCGACTGCTTGCAGCGTCGCGCGGACGTTTTCGGGACGGACGAACTTCGGCACGAGCTTGTCGTGGAAGCCGAGCTTGCCCAGGAGTTCCTTCCCGTAGTGGCCGATCGGTACCGCTTCGTCGCAGAGCGCGATGCGCTTCACTTCCGGCTTCAGCAGGTCTTCGGGTTTGGTGACGAGATCCGCCGCCGCCGACGGCTTGACGATCAGCACGATCTCGTTCGCCGTGACGACGGCGCGGGTATTGGCGAGGGTCCGGCCGGCCTTCTCCAGCTTGTCCATGTTGGCCTCGTCGGCCGACACCAGCACGTCGACCGGCGCGTCGGCTTCGATCTGGCGTACCAGCGTCGAAGTCGCGGCAAAGTTGTAACGGACTTCGACTCCGGGGATCAGATCTTTCGGCATCGCCTTGCCGATCGCCTGGAGGACGTCCTGGAGGCTGGACGCGGCGGCGACGTCGAGTTGCTTGTCGCCCCCGCGCGCCGCCGGGGCGATGAGCAGAGAGAGGGTCAAGAGAGCTTTAAGATTCCGGGACATATCCTGCTTCCAAGGCCCTCCATTTGAGAAGAGCGAGGCGGATTTCATAGACCGCGTCGTACCAGGTGCGCAAGGACTGGAGGCGCTGGCTGTCGGATTCGGTTACGACGAAGATGTCGATGGCGCCGGCTTCGTAGAGTTTCAGGCGAGCTTCATAGAGCTTGCCGGCTTCGACGTAGGCGTCGCGGTAGACTTGCAGCGCGCCGTAAAGGTTGCGGACTTTGACCCGCAGCTCTTCGGCCGCGAGCTGGGCCCCCGTGCGGGCGTCTTCGGCCTTGGCGGTGGCGGCGTCGCGGTCGAGTGCCGCGGCGGTGATCCGGTGGTCCTGGGAACGTTCCCAAAGGGGCCAGGTCAGCTCGACGCCGACGTTGAGGCGAGTGCTCTTGTCAGTTGCAGACAGATCGCCTTCGGTGCGCTCGGCGGCGCGTGTTGCCGATGCCGAAAGATCCACTTCAGGAAGATAGCGGGCCCGGTTCGCCGAAGACGCGGCAAGCTCCGCTTTCGTCGTGGCAAGCGCTGCATTGCGCTCGGCAAGGGTCTGCGGGAGTTCGCCGGCCAGACTCGGTGGCGTCGTCGGAAATGGCAGCGAAGCCTGCGTGAGCGCCTGAATGGCGGCTTTGCCGGGAGAGTCGGCGGCAAGCGGGAAGCCCAGGCTCCGCAGCAGGGCGAAATAGGCTTGGTCGGAGGCGAGCGCCGCCTTCGTCGCCGAGGCGTTGGCGTCGGTCTCGCGCATCGTCGCCTGGTGGACGTCGATCTTGCCGACCTGGCCGGCGGAGAATTTCTTGAAGCTGAGGCGCCGGAGCTCCGTCGCGTCCTTGGCGGCTTCCGTCGCCAGGCGTTTTTGCATTTCCTGGTAGTTGTACTGCAAGGCGCCGCGCCGGACGTTGAACCGGACGGCTTCGAGTTTCATCGTCTCGCCGAGGCCGGCCAAGTGCTCGTCCGCTTCGGCGAGGTCAATGTCGTTGCGGTCGCGACCGCCCCGCCAAAGATTCTGGCGGAGGCTCAGCCCGTACGACGTGTCGCGCGATTTGAGATTCGTGTCGTCGTCGAGGTCTTTGTTCCGGCTTTCGCTGGCGCTGCCGACCGCGGCGACTTTGGGCTGGTACGCGTTGGCGACGCTGGCGTCGACCAACGCCTCGCGGGCGGCATGGGTCTTTTTCTCCGCCG
>JAYVBB010000446.1:0-5130 GCA_043750715.1 Pseudomonadota bacterium
GCGAGGAACTGGTCCTTTGAGCGGCTCATCCGCTCCATCTCTTGCACCTGGTTTTCTAGAGATCGCATGAGGCGGAGGTTTTCCATCGCCACGGAGACCGAATCGGCGAACGCCTGGAGGTTGTCGATGTCGCGGTCAGATGGCCGGTGGGGCGACGACCAGTAGGCGCCGATCGCCCCGAGCGGCTCGTCGGTCCGGATGGGCACCATCGCCAGACTTTTCACGAAGGTCGGACGATAGGCGTCGGCCGGAACGCGCGCGTCCTTGTAGATGTCCTCGATCACGGCGTGGCGCTTTTGCAGCATCACCCAGCCGCTGACGCACATCGACATCGGGAACTTCTGCCCCTTCCATAGCGGGCCGATCGCTTCCTCGTCGGCGTAGTGACACTTGTCGCCGTCGCGCAGCACGAAGGTGGCGCCGTCGGCGCCGACCATGTTGCGCGTCGCCTGTGTCACGATTTCCATGATGCGGGCTTCACTGCGGGCCTTCGCGAGGTTTTTCACCGCGTTTAGCAGCAGACTGGTTTTGTCTACGGTGACGGCCATCATCCAGAGTTTACCGTAGCCGCCGCTACTGTTCCAGAAGGGCTTGCGCCCTGTCCGCCAGCCCGCCGATCACTGAGTGGAAGTGCCGGTGCTGGACGAGCTTTTCCTCGCCGAAGCGCTTCGCCAGCTCATGCGCCAGGGCAGGTAGGCGCGCCGTGCCGCCCGTGCAGCAGACGATGTCGATCGCGCTTGCCTTGACCCCGGCTCGGAGCAATGTCTCATCCAGGGACTGGACGATCCGGTCCACGAGATCGGTCGAGAAGGCCCGGAAATCGCTGCTGAACAGCTCCTCCTCGACCTCGATGCCCGGGTAGTCGAAGACGAAGCGGGCCGAAGGCGCCCCGGAAAGCGCGATCTTCGCGTCCTCGATCGACTTGAACAATTTGTAGCCAAGATGCTCTTCGACGAGCAGGAACAGCCGGTCCATCCTCTTCTTGTCGACGCCGCCGAGGGCCCACTTCTGGGCGTCTTTGAGCAGCGACAGGATGTCTTTGCGGGAGAGGAACGAGATGTCGGCGGGGGCGCACAGCTTGTTGATCAGGTGCGTCGGCAAGGACAGATCGTTCGACCCCATGGGCATGCGGTACGTGACGTTGGTACCGAAGTGCGGAGCGATCATGTGTTTCATGATGCTGCCGTCGAAGCGGTCGCCGGCGATCGGGATGCCGCCGATGGCCAGCACGTCCTTGTCGGTGAAACGCTCGCGCCCCATGCGGAGCACCGTGTAGTCCGAGGTACCGCCGCCGAAGTCGGCAATGAGCACCGTCTTGGTTTCGGTTAACTGGTGGCGAAACTCGTAGGCCGCGGCGACGGGCTCTGGGCAGAAGCTTATGTCTTTGAACCCGGCGATCGTCGCCGCGGCACGGAGCCGTTTCTCCGCGAGCTCGTCGGATTCGCCGTCGAGCGAGAAGGCCACGGGCCGGCCGAGCACGACGCTGGTGACGTCGCGGTCGAAGTGCGTGTTGGCGCGGGTGCGGAGTTCGCGCAGAAACACGGCGACGAGCTCCGACAGGTTCAGGTATTTGCCGTGCACCGAGGTGCCCGTAAAGCCGGAGTCGGGAAGATAGCGTTTCAGCGAGCGGAACAGCCGCCCTTCGGCCAGGTGCTCCCCGTATTGTTCGACCGCGGCCGCGCCGAAGTACCACTGACTTTGGGCCGGCGAATACAGCACGCTTTTCAGCACCGAAGGGTCGCCCGCGCGCGGATCGAGCGGGATCGGCGGGATGACGTGCTCGCCGTCTGCAGCGGCGAGCAACGAGTTCGACGTGCCGAAGTCGATGGCGTACACCAGCTCGCTCAAGGCTTCACGCCCCGGGAAAGCTGCGTCATGATCTTGTCGAGCGAGCTGGCGAAGCGCTTCTTGTCGGCTTCCCCGAGCGGCGGCGGGCCTCCTCCGACGTTGCCCATCGCCTGGCCGCCGGAGCGCAGCTCGGCCATCAGATTGCGCATCGACAGGCGCTCGTCGATATTGCTCATGTCGTAGACTTCGCCGCGCGGGTTGAGGCCGTAGGCACCTTTTTTCACGATCTTTTCCGCCAGCGGCAGGTCGGCGGTGATGACCAGGTCCATGGGCTGGACGTGATCCTCGATGTGCTTGTCTGCGGCGTCGAAATCCCCTGAAACCGTTACCATTTTGAATAGCAAAGACGGCGGCAGATGCATGTACGAATTCGCCACCACGGTCACCGGCGTCTTGAGGCGCTCGGCGAACTTGAAAATCAGGTCGCGCGCCATCCGGGGGCACCCGTCGTTGTCGATCCAAATCTGCATGGACTCATCTTATAACATGCTCTACGTTCTTCGACTGACCAATATTAACTGAATGACCGTCAAACCGAGGTGCCCCATGCGCTACGCGGATCCTAATACCAGAGACTCGCTGGTCGAATTCAAGGCCGAGTACGGCAATTTCATCAACGGCGGCTTCGTGCCCCCGGCCAAAGGCCAATACTTCGAAGTGACCTGCCCCGTGACCGGGAAGTCCTACACCAAAGTCGCCCGTTCGGACGCCCAGGACGTCGAGCGCGCCCTCGACGCCGCCCACGCCGCCTTTCCGGCCTGGGCGAAAACCAGCGTCACTGAACGCTCCCAGATCCTGAACAGGATCGCCGACCGCATCGAGCAGAACCTCGAGCGACTGGCCGTCGCCGAGACCTGGGGCAACGGCAAGCCCGTGCGCGAGACGCTCGCCGCCGACCTGCCGCTCACCGTCGACCACTTCCGCTACTTCGCGGGCGTGCTCCGCTCCGACGAGGGCGGCATGGCCGAGCTCGACGCGCAGACGGTGTCTTATCACGTCAGAGAGCCACTCGGTGTCGTCGCTCAGATCATTCCGTGGAACTTCCCTCTGCTCATGGCCGCGTGGAAAGTCGCGCCGGCGCTCGCCGCCGGCAACTGCGTCGTCCTGAAACCCGCCGAGCAGACGCCGGTCTCGATTCTATTGCTCGCGGAGCTCATCGCCGACCTCCTCCCTAAAGGCGTGTTCAACGTCGTCAACGGCTTCGGCATCGAAGCCGGCAAGCCGCTCGCGTCGTCGCCCCGCGTCGCCAAGGTCGCCTTCACCGGTGAAACCTCGACGGGCAAGCTCATCCTGCAATACGCTTCGGAAAACATCATTCCCGTGACGCTCGAGCTCGGGGGCAAGAGCCCGAACCTCTTCTTCCCCGACGTCATGGACAAAGACGACGCCTTCCTCGAGAAAGCCCTCGAAGGCTTTACGATGTTCGCGCTGAATCAGGGCGAAGTCTGCACGTGCCCCTCGCGCGCACTCGTCCACGAGAAGATCTACGACAAGTTCATGGAGAAAGCGCTCGCCCGCGTCGCCAAGATCAAGATGGGCCATCCCCTCGACACCCAGACGATGATGGGCGCGCAGGCTTCGATGGAGCAGATGGAAAAAATCCAAAGCTACATCCAGGTCGGCAAGAACGAAGGCGCCAAGCTTCTCACCGGCGGCCAGCGCCAACAGGTCGCGGGCCTCGAGTCCGGCTTCTTCATGCAGCCGACCGTCCTCGAAGGCAAGAACGGCATGCGCGTCTTCCAGGAGGAGATCTTCGGACCGGTCGTCGCGGTGACGAAGTTCAAGGACGAAGCGGAAGCCGTCCAGATCGCCAACGACACGAAATACGGCCTCGGCGCCGGCCTGTGGACGCGTAAAGTCCACACCGCCTACGACGTCGCCCGCTCGCTCACGGCCGGCCGCGTGTGGACCAACTGCTATCACCTCTATCCGGCTCACGCCGCGTTCGGGGGCTACAAGCAGTCGGGCGTCGGGCGCGAGACGCACAAGATGATGCTGTCGCACTACACGCAGACGAAGAACATTCTGGTCTCGTATGACCAGAAGCCGATGGGCTTCTTTTAGGGTTCAGTTGGGGACGCTCGACGCGGTCTCCCGCGACGCCCTGGGCCACGTCCAGGTGATCGGCTCGATGGTTTCGACCTCGACCGTCCCACCGTCCCGCAACGACTCCATCGGTGAAGTCATCGGCGACTGGATGGTGCGCGGCACGCTCGACGTCGCCAAAGAGGGCGCCAAGGTGAGCGTCAGCGGTCAGATCAAGGAAGACTACCAGGGAGCGGAGATCCCCGCCGAGTTTCCGTTGATCCCGATTGCGTCGATTGGCGGAGACATGAAAGGCAAGGTCAAGGCGGGCGGGGCTTCGTCGACGTCCAGGGTCAAGAAGGTTGCCGACGGCAACACGGTGCTGATCGGCACGCCGGGCGAGCCGATCGAAATCAAGGAGGACGTCCTGATCAAAGGCGACCTGATCATCACCGGCACGTACAAAGGCGTCGGCACGATTTACGTGACCGGCAACATCTTCATTCCTTACGATCTCAAGGCCGAAACGTCGGCGTTCCCTTTCTCGTCGGGCGGAGGCGCCGCCGACGCGCTGGACGACGACGGCCTGGGTCTGGCTGCCGGCGGCTCGATCTTCGTCGGCGACGCCGCTACCGGAGTCATCGGGGCTGCGGCCCAGGTCAACACCCGCCCGGCCGTCGATGCCATGTATTCGTGGTTCGGCAAAGGCGAGTACGAAGCCCTCTACGGCGGCACCTTCGACTGCGACGACGGCGACTTCGACGCGGGAGACGTCGGGGTCAACCTGGTCGACTCCTTTCTCTACGCGGCGAAGAGCATCGAGGGCAAATCCGGCAAAGGCTCGTTCAGCATCCGCGGCGGCATTCTCACGAACTACTACAATATCCTGAACGCGGACAGCTCGTACGTCTCGAGCGACGAGATCAGCCCGGCGCACGGACACCACATGAACCGCAGCTACATCGAGTACGACGAGCGCATCCAGACCGGCAAATTCCCGGTCCTCGAACAGCTCGGCGAAGTACTTCGCAAGGACAAGTAAACAGCCGCCTTTATCTAAGCGCGGTCTCGTGCAGCGCGGCGACTGCTTTATCGAACGGGCTGTATTCTTCGTCGACGAGCTTTTCGGTCCAGGCCGAAATCTCCGGAAAGACCGTACGGGCGAGGCGAAGCAGAAGCCGCGCCTCGTCCGGGTGCCAGGGGGCGACGGCGAAGGCGGCCTGGCCGGCGTCGCGGCGGACCATGTCGAACTTCACG
>JAYVBB010000447.1:0-5654 GCA_043750715.1 Pseudomonadota bacterium
GCTCGGCCGTCAGGTACGAATTGATCTGCAGGAACTCGCCCGACAGCGTCTCGCGTTTGAACAGGTTCGAGATCTGGGGCTCGATGCACTCGTAGGAGCCGACGATCGACGCGATGGTCGCGGTCGGGGCGATCGCGATCAGCAGCGAGTTGCGGAGGCCGTGCTTCTTGATGCGTTCTTTGAGCTCTTCCCAGCGGCTGACGACGGTCGGCGTCACGCCCCAGAGGTCGAACTGGAGGTCGCCTTTGGCGGCGCGCGTTTCGGCGAACGCGACGTGCGGACCGTGCTTCTCCGAGAGCTCGCAGCTGGTGACTAACGCATTGTAGTAGATCTCTTCCTGAATGCGGCTCGAAAGTTCTTTGGCTTTCGGGTCGTCGAAGGCCAGGCGCATCTTGAAGAAAACGTCCTGCAGGCCCATGACGCCGAGGCCGACCGGGCGCCAACGGTTGTTGGAGTCCTGCGCCTGCGGGATCGGGTAGTAGTTGATGTCGATGACGCGGTCGAGGTAGCGGACGGCGATCTTGACGTTCTCGGCGAGTTTTTTGAAATCGAAGTGGCCGTCCTGGACGTAGCGGGCCAGGTTGAGCGAGCCGAGGTTGCACACTGCCGTCTCGCCGTCGGAGGTGACTTCGAGGATCTCGGTGCAGAGATTGGACAGGTGAATGACGTTGTGCGGCTGACCCGTCTGGTTGGACTTCAGGTTGGAAGCGTCCTTGAACGTCATCCAGCCGTTGCCTGTCTGGGCCAGCGTCTTCATCATCAAACCGTAAAGCTCGCGCGCTTTCACGGTGCGGAAGGCGCGGCCGTCTTGCTCGGCTTGCTCGTAGGCTCTTTCGAATTCTTCGCCGTAAAGGTCGACGAGCTCCGGGAAGACCTTCGGGTCGAAGAGCGACCAGTCGCCGTCGACACGCACGCGCTTCATGAAGAGGTCCGGCACCCAGTTCGAGAGGTTCAGGTTGTGGGTCCGGGACGCTTCGTCGCCGGTGTTGTTGCGCATCGTCAGGAATTCGTAGATGTCGGCGTGCCAGGTCTCGAGGTAGACGCAGCAGGCGCCTTTGCGCTTGCCGCCCTGATTCACCGCCGCGATCGACGAGTCGAGCGTCTTGAGGAAGGGAATGATGCCGTTCGATTGGCCGTTGGTTCCGCGGATCAGCGAGCCGCGGCTGCGGACGCGGTGATAGGCGAGGCCGATGCCGCCGGCGAACTTGGAGAGCATGGCGACGTCACGGTATTTGTCGTAGATCGACGCGAGGTCGTCGGTCGGCGAGTCGAGCAGGTAGCAGCTCGACATTTGCGAGTGGCGCGTGCCGGAGTTGAACAGCGTCGGCGTCGACGGCATGTATTCGAAGGACGAGATCAGGTTGTAGAACTCGATCGCTTCCTTGACGTTGGTCGAAAGGCCGCAGGCGACACGCATGAAGAAGTACTGCGCCGTCTCGATGACGTTGCGGCTTTCGGGGTCGCGCAGCAGGTAGCGGTCGTAGACCGTGCGCAGGCCGAAATACTCGAAGTGGTCCGAGTTGCGGCGATGGACGGCGTTGTTCAATTCGTAGGCATGGGCGCGCACGAAGTCGTAGGTCTGCTGGGAGATCAGGCCGACGCGGTAGCCGGTCGCGATCGAGTCATAGAAGGATTCAATGTGGCGCTGAATGTACACTTCTTTGGCAATGAAGACGTCGAGCAGGCGCGCGGCGAGTTTGGAGTACTCTGGCTCCTCGCCGATCATCATCGCGGCATTGGCGATCAGAAGATCGTCCAGCTCCGCCGTCGAAACGCCGTCGTAGATGCCACGGATGGCCTTGTCGGCGACTTCCTTGGGGTCGATGTTGGCCAAGCCGTCGGCGCAGCGGGAGACCTTCAGGAGGATCTGCAGCGGGTCCACCGACTCCATCTTGCCGTCACGCTTGGTCACGCGCAGCGCCGAGTCGACCACTTTGCCGGGAACCGGCATCGGCATCGCCGGAGAACGCTGTGATGTCACGGGAGTAGCGACAGTGGACGAGGCGGTAGGCGTCATCAGTAACCTCCATGTGTTGACGACAGGAGCAGCCGCTCACTTACCATTTAGGGTCAAGGATCCTGTCCAACCTCAGGTGCCTGTTACAAGGGGCCCAAGGCAGGTTTCTTGACGCTTCGGTAATGGAATACCTGCTCTCCTAACAGCATATACAGCGTCAGAAGAGCGCGTCAACCGCTATATATAGTGCTATAAGCCCGTTTCTCTAGACCGCTTGAGTGGTCAGGGTTTGGTCTCGTTAAGGCTCTGTAAACCGCGTGGCAAAAGGGTTTCAAGACTCATGGCTGTGAAAACGACGCTCAAACGGCTCTTCAAAGGAACTTTCGTCGAGCTAGCGTATCGCCGTTTGCGCTCCACGCTAGGGGTTGAGGCTCCTCATGAGGCGATGGCCCGGGCGGAAGACGAGGCCATGAAGCGGATCATGAGGCAGGTTTTGCAGAAAGCGGACACGACCGTCGACGTAGGCTGCCACATGGGCGAAATGCTTGCCGAGATGGTGCGGCTGACGCCGCAGGGAGTGCACCACGCCTTCGAGCCGATTCCGGCTCAGGCGGCGTGGATCGAGAAGAAGTTTCCCGGCGTGCACGTGCACCGGCTCGCGGCGTCCGATGCCGCAGGCGAAACGACGTTCTTCCATAATTTGGACCAGCCCGCTTACAGCGGCCTGAAGCAGCAGGAAGTCGGTGGCCGCGTCGAGCGGATTTCCGTCAAGACGGCGCCTCTCGACGACGTGCTGGCGCCCGAGCGCGCCATCCGCCTGCTCAAGATCGACGTCGAAGGCGCCGAGCTCCGCGTGCTCAAAGGCGCCGCGGGCGTCATCCGCAAGCACCGGCCGGTCGTGCTGTTCGAATACGTGAAGCACGCGAGCGAGCGCTTCGGCGACTCCGACCAGGCGATCTACGACTATTTCGACGGGGAGCAGGGCTACGACCTCTTCCGGGTCCAGGGCTTCGTCGGCGGCGAAAGCGCTCTGTCAGTGCAAGCTTTCAAGGACTGCGCTAAAGAATTCCGTTCGTTCAACTACGTCGCCTTGCCACGGAAGCCATGACCACGCTGAATCGACCGGGAGCTGTCCTGCATTATGAAGTCTGGGGAGACGCTGGCGCGTGGGTGACGCTGGTCAACGGCCACACGCGCCCGTTGAACGACTTCCGGATGCTCGGCAAGCATTTGGTCGAGCAAGGGTTCCGGGTGCTCGCCCTCGACAACCGCGGAGCCGGCCAGACGACGACCGACCGCGCCTTCACGTTGGCCGAAATGGCCGACGACGTGGCGGCGTTGTGGGACGAGCTAGGCATCGCTAAGACGGCGCTGCTCGGTATCTCGATGGGCGGGTTCATCTCGCAGACGTTGGCGATGACCCGGCCCGAGCGGATCGAAAAGCTGGTGCTGGTGTCCACAGCGATGCATCAGAGGTCGATCCGCGTCGACGAGCGGCCTTGGTCCCTGGACCTTCCGGACAACGAAGCGAAGCTCGCGCCCTACTTCACGAAGGACTTCGCCGTTCGCAACGCGATGCTGGTGAAGAGCATGGCGAAGCAAATCTCGAAAAACGTCGCCGACGGGCGTTTCGGGGAAAACTCCGAGCTACAGAAGGCGGCGGTCAAAGGCTTCGACGCGAAGGCGCGGATCGAAAAGGGCGCGATAAAAGCGAGGACGCTCGTCGTTCACGGTGAGCAGGACGAGATCATCCCCTTTGCGGCGGCCGGCGAGACGTTCGCGGCACTGGTAGCGGGCGACACCGAAGCCAAGCTCGAGTCTTACGAGGCAGCGGGACACCTGCTGCTCGCCGAACGCCCGAAAGAGCTCTACCGGACGGTGGCCGGATGGTTCCTGCTGTTGGCATTGGCGCTGCTCGTGACGCCGAAGGCGCAGGCCGTCCAGATCTATTCCCTTTACGAAGACGGCTGCAAGGCGACGTCGGGCGCCATCATCGACGCCGACGACGATCAGGTCAGCTTGCTGAAGTTCGACGGCACCACGGCGCGGGTTCCGACCAAAGCCGTGCAGCTGGTGGCCCGGTACGACGTGCTCGAGAACCCGTTCCCGCGCATCGGCTCGACCAAGGGCGGGGCGACGCTGCTCAACGTCACGAGCGAATCGAGCGAGGGCGCGTTCAAGGCATTCGCTACCGACTTCTTCGAGAACCTCGTCCTTTTTCTCGACGAGCAGGGCAAGATCCGCGTCGTCGAAGTCGACGAGATCGTCTCGATCGTCCGGGACGAGATCCTGGACCAGACGCCGGGCAAAGCGGCCGCCTTTCGACAGACTCGACTCAACGCGCCGCCCGGCCGAAGCGAGTGCCCTGCCGTCACGTCCGCGGAAAAGCGCGAGTCGCCGCCGGTCGACCGGGTCGCGACCCAGGTGATGGCGGACAAACTCCGGATCGATTCCTTTCTGACCAAGCTCAAGACGGGCTACCGGGACCTCGAGAGCCTGCGGGAGCGAACGCTCTTTTACGCCCGCCCGCTTCTTTTCAACGAAAAGACCCGGCTCGGAATTCTCGCGGCGAGGGGCAACCGCGACGGGCGCTACCCTGTGGCGGCGCGCCTCGACACGATCCCGCTCTACCTGGAATTCGGGAGCGGGCAGGCTTACCGCTTCCAGAGTTCGACGTCGTTCGGCAACCGGAGCTGGCGGATGGTGCCGGACGTGAAGCCGATCGCGGCCGTGCGGTCGGAATTCAAGTCGCACCTCCTCCACGGCATCTTCCTCGCCAACCTGTCTGGCTTCGCCGCAGGCAAATCGATTTATGCGCAGTCGTGGGATGCCTTCGAAGACGAGGGAGAACGCCGCAAGACCATTTGGATGGACACGTCGTTCAACCACCTGACGTTGCTCGGCGCCGACTTCGGCCCGTGGTCCGTGTCTTACGGCTACTACTTCCCGGTCTTCGCGATGGGAAAAGGCGACGAGCTCCGGGAAGTGACGTCGCCGAGGCTATCGCCCGTCTTCCGCTTCGGCTACCAGCGGGACACGTGGCAGGTCGAGGCGTTCCTCTTCCGCACCGACTTCGAAGGCGACGTCACGACCGACGTCGAGGACGCTACCTATGAAGACCAAAGGAACAACGACAAGTTCGTGCGGTATTACAGCGATCGAAACGTCGTGCGGAAAGCAAAGCTCACGTCGACGGCCGTCCGGGCGGATCTGACTCTCTTTCCGACGAGCGATCTGCAATTCGTCGGCGACCTGTCCTACCGCAAGACCCGCTACGAAGAGACGGCGCTCCGGCGGAACGAAGTCATCAGCGGGTGGAGCCATGATACCTCGGACAAGGGCCCCTTCGAGGGCTCCGACTCGAAGAACGTCGTGGACCAGTCGTGGATCGCGACGCGGGTCGGTGTACGCAAGGACATGGGCCAGTGGATCGCGCTCGGGGCGGAAGCCATGATCGAACGCGCGAAGACCACCGGCGACTTTCCCGAATCCGCGGGCAAGGCGAACCGGGTCGACGAGATCCATACATACGCCGCCATGATGGAGTTCCTGCTATGAAGCACGGAATTCTGGCGCTGCTGTTCCTGTTCGTCGCGACCAAGGCGCAGGCGATCGACGTCGTCGCGATGTACCGGGGATCCTGTCAGGTCGATACGGGCGTCGTGCTGCGCGTCGACGCGAAGAGCGTCACCTACCT
>JAYVBB010000448.1:0-2092 GCA_043750715.1 Pseudomonadota bacterium
CGTCCACCATCTCGACGTGGCCGACGAAAACTTCGCCGATGCTGTCGCGCTTGCGATCTACGGCTCCTGGCGACTGGGCGGCACCGACTGGGTCCCGACGACCCGCTCCGGCGCCCCCGCGGCCCGCGCTCTCTCTTCTTCAGTCTATGCTGACGGCGAGGTCATAGTCTTCGGCGGCCTGACAACCGACGGCGACACGCGCACCGCGACGAACACCGGCGGCCGCTACGATCCGGAAACCGACACCTGGACCTCGCTGCCGACGACCAATGCGGCTCCGCGCTTCGGTCATCAGGCAATCTTCACCGGCACGCAGATGATCGTCTGGGGCGGCTTCGTGGTGAAGTCCGACGGCGGCGTCGCCTGGCAGAACAACGGCGCGGTCCTCGACTTCGCGACCAACACTTGGACGGCGCTCCGCACGCCTTACGGTCCTTATGAGCTGAACGACCTGGCACCCGACCTCGACTGGGCGATCCAGAATCTGGTGTGGACCGGCAAAGAGGCCGTCATCTACGGCGGCTCACTGAGCAACTCCAAGTTCCCGGGCGGGATCTACATTCCGGCGACGCGCTCCTGGCGCCCGCTGGCGACGACCAACGCTCCGCTGCGCGCGGCTGGCCAAACGGCGGTGTGGGCTGACGACCGCATGATCGTCTTCGGCGGCCGCGACCTGAACAACACCAACACTAACAACGGCGCCAGCTTCGATCCGCTCCAGAACAAGTGGACGTCGCTCAGCTCCACCGGTGCGCCGAGCCCCCGCGCGATTCACTCGGCGGTCTGGACGGGCAACTCGATGATCGTGTTCGGCGGCATGATGTCCGATTCGGCTCCGGATCTCTCCGGCACCGGCGGCGTCTACACTCCGGCGGCCAACACCTGGAAGGCGTTCCGCACGGAAGCGGTTCAGGCGCGCTTCGACCACACCGCGGTGTGGACGGGCAGTGAGATGCTGGTCTACGGTGGTCGTCCCTTGAAACTCTTCCGCAACATCTACTTCGCCACGGTCGGGGCGTTCAACCCGCTGACGTTGACTTGGCGCACGGTGGAAGCGACCAGCATGCCGCCGGCCCGTGGACGGCATACCGCCGCCTGGACCGGATCCAGCATGGTCGTGCTGGAAGGCAAAGGCGACGGCAACGTTCTCTTGAACTCGGGCGGAGTGTTCTACCCGTAACGGCAGGCTGCTAGGCGGCCTGTTTCTGAGGAGCGGCCTGCTGCCGAGAAGGCGCGGGCCTGTTCTTTTTCTTTTGGTACAGGAAGTAGCCGCCGCCAGCGAGGGCCAGCACGAACGCAGCCAAGGCGATGGGGTTGTTCGCAATCATCGCTAGCACGATGGTCGTCGCGGACAGTACGGCCGAGACGACGAAGAAGACGATGCCCATCATGAAGCGGCCCGCGGTGCCGATCATCGGAATGAAGTCGAGCAACGTCGAGATCGGTCCGCCCATGAGGCTCATGCCGACGAACATCACGAGGAAGCCGACGAAGCGCAGGACCATCGCCATGGTCTTCGCGGACTCTTTTTCACTTTGGATCATCGCCTGGGGCGGCTTGTTGCCGGCGAAGACCAGGAACTTTTCCTTGCCGTTCTTCGCCATGTAGGACTCGAAAGATTTGCCTCTGAGCTTCGCCATGACGCTGAAGAGACCGGGTTTGAGCGCCTGGTAGGAAATCCGGACGTCGCCGAGCTGGTCGCCCTTCGCCTTTGCCGAGACGCGCTGATAGATCATCCCGTCCTTGAGCTCGTGCGTGCTCTTGGGGGGTAGCATCGCTTTCGTCACGGTGAGCTTGTCGCCGGCTGAAAGGTGGCCCACGACTTCCATGCCGTCCAACTTCCCGAACGTCGCCTTTTGCACCTTCTGCTCTCTCTTCTCGATCGTGAGGGCCGGATTCTGGTGGCCGGCCGGGTTCTTGAACTTGCTCGAGTCTTCAACGCCGCTCGACCATTTCAGGTGATAGCTGTAGGTCGTCGTGGTCTTCTTGGAGCCGCCGACGGATTTACTCGACGACGTTTCTTCCTCCTCGACCCACTGGAACATTTCGACATCGCGGTCGAGCGCGAGGTAAGGACCGGGTACGAGATAAG
>JAYVBB010000449.1:0-5183 GCA_043750715.1 Pseudomonadota bacterium
GTCGGAGTCGAGCGGTTTTTTGCCGCAGCCGTCCTGCAGATTGGTCAGCGATTCGACGTGGTATTCGCCGTCCTCCAGAGCGAACGCGTCGTCGGACTCGCCTTTGACGTTCGGAGCGGGCTCGCCGCTCGTTTCGTCGTCACCGCCGTCGCTGGTGCTACCGCATGCGGTCAACAGACCCGCCAATGCCATCGTGCAAAGAATCGTGGTCTTCATTTGAAGCTCCCGCCGCCGGTCGTGGCTTGAGTCAGGGCAGCCTTCTCGGCAGGCGAAGCATCTTCCGGCGCCTTCGTCGCGGCCGTTTTCGGCTTCGGCTTCACGACGGCAGCCGTCGTGGTGGTGGTCGTGGTGGTCGCCGTCGTCGTCTTCGCGCGCTCTTCGAGGCGAGCGAGGCGGACTTTCAGGTCCTGGTTCTCTTGGACGAGGCGTTGGTTTTCTGCTTTGAGCCCATGCGAAACGTCGCAAGCCGTCAGCGGCATCGCGAGCATCAAAATGGTGATCAGCTTTTTCATGCGTGAAAGCCTCCTTTTGCTTTCGCGGCCGGAGATTGCAAACCACCGGCCAAAACGCATTCGCCTGCCACTTGACCAAAATATCCAATGAATCCGTGATCGCCGTTCTCCGCCCTGGCAAACTAAGAAGCTCTCATTCGCAAGGATCGGAAAACGGCGCGCGACAGTTGCGTCCCTAAGGGCACACTCACCTTTCGGTGACTGTGGCTTCCAGAACGTCGCGGATTTTCAGTGCTTGCTCGTCCGGCACGATGCCGAGCAGCAACCGTTCCTGGGTTTCGGCGATCGTGTGATCGTAGGCAGCAACCCGGGCGTCGGCTGCACCATACCGGGCTTCGAGGTGCTGGATCGAAGCTTGCGGATGCTCGACGTTCCAGCGCGTCAACGCCTTGTCCATCGCTTCGACGTTGCTCGTCTTGTCGTCGAGCAGAATGGTGCTGGTCAACGTTCGACCCTGCGTTGCCGCGAGCTTCAGCAAGGCTTCCCCTTTGTCGCCGTTGTTGACGAACAGGATGCCGTCCGGCAGTCCGACGTCGTCGGCAAAGTGGACGCCGACGCTGGCAAGCTGGCGCAGCGTATCGGCCCGGGCGGCGTCGGGCCGCGCGGTCAGGCCCATGACCCGGTAGCCGAAGCTTCGGAGCTCGGCGATGACTTGGGGCGTGTCGGCTTCGACGCTACGCACCTGGACGAACGGCTGGACTTTCAGCCAGCGGACGACGGCGGCATCTTTCGCGGCCTTCTCGTCCATGCCTTCGTTCTGGTTGATCTTCACCAGGCGGCTGAACCATTGGTCGCCGCCGAGCGAGGTTTGGGATTCCATCACGGTGTTGTCGAGGTCGAAAATGACCAGCGTGTCGTCTTCGACGAACGACAGGGCTTCGTAAACGTGCTGCACTTGGATGATTTCGGCTTGCGCGACCTGGGTCAGGGCGAGAAGGGAAAACAGGAACGGGATGACGATGCGTCTCATGGGGGTACCTCCGGTTTGTTTCGTGCAAGGGTTTTCGCAAATTCGATGCATTACGTAAAATTATCTGATATGGTCCAAGGCATCACGAATCATGATGCTATAATCCCATGAAATTTCTCGCTGATTTGGACACGATCGACACCCGGTGGCTCAGGGCCTTTCTGGCCGTCGCCGACACGGGGTCGTTCACCAATGCGGCGAGGACGGTGGCCATGACGCAGTCGGGAATCAGCCAGCACATCGCGCGGCTGGAAGACGCCCTGGGCACCGAGCTCTTCTCCCGCACGCGGGAGGGGGCAGCGCTGACCGAGTCAGGGGAAAGCCTGAGGGGCTTCGTCGAAGGCTATCTGGTCAGCGTCGCCCGCCTCCGCGAAGAGCTCAGCGGCAAGGAACGCCCGTTGTCCGGTACGGTTCGGTACGTCATGCCCGAGAGCTGCCTGTTTGCGAACCATTTCGCGGCCCTGCTCAAAGTCCGCGAAAAGGAGTTCCCCGGCATTCGGCTGGAAGTGGAAATCGTGCCGATGGACCGCATTCACCGCCTGGTCCACGACGGCGACGCCGACTTCGGCTTCGTGGCGGGCAAGACGCAGGACCTCGCGTTGGACCACGACCTTTTCTGCCGCGAGGAATACGTCTTGGTCGGGAAGGGCGGGACTCTGGACGCGACGCTCAAAGCTGCCGACGTGCTGGCGTTGCCGTTCATCGACTACCCTGGTTTCCACGAGACGTTCGCCCTGTGGTTCCAGATGCACTTTCCGCGGGCTCGGACGCCGCAGCTCCACAACCTGAACCTGGTCGGACGCGTCGGCTCGCTGTTCGGCGTCATGACCATGGTCCAGAGCGGAGTCGGGGTGACGGTGGCCGCCAGGCAATGCGCGCGCCCCCTCTTCCACCGCTTTGGCCTCGCCGTCTATCCCGCGAAAGAGTCGACCGGCCATCAGCACGACATTTTCATCGTGTCGAAGGCCGGCCCCGCCAAACCCCGCCGCGTCACGAAAGTGATCGCCGCATTTCTCGATCTGCCGGGTTAGCCGCCGCAGTCAGCCCGTGCGCACGAACGCCCGAAACTCCTCGGCCTCAGGATCGTCGAGCAGGTGCGGGACGATGTCGTTGTGCGAAACGCCTTCCAGCGCTTTGAAAGTCTTGGTCGAGCCACCATATCCTTTGAACAGGCGTTTACCGGAATCGAACGGCACGACGTTGTCGACCGTGCCGTGAATCACATAAAGCGGCACCGTCGCGTCTTTCAGATTCTCGGTGGAAAGATACCGGTCGCGCAGCAGCACTTCCATCGGGAGCCAGGGGAACATGGCTTGCGCCAGCTCCTGGATCGAATAGAAGGGCGAGACGAGCGCCAAACGGTCGACGCCGGGTTCCTTCGCGACCGAGGCCGCAACGCCGGTGCCGAGGCTCTCGCCGATCAGCGTCACGGGAGCCTTCCAGGTTTCCCGCGCATAATGGACCAGGTCCTTCGCCGCTTGAACGTTTGCCGTTTCCGAAGGCGAGCCGGCGCGGGCGCCGTAACCCGGATATTCCGCGAGGATCAGCACGACGTCCTGATAAGGAACGAGCTGCGCGAGCCAGCTACGGTCCAGCGCTTCCCCCGCGTTGCCGTGAAAAAGGATGACGACGCGTTTCGCGGAACCTTCGGGAGCGCGCACGTAGCCGAGAAATTCTCCGCTGCCGGGTCGCAGCGGCCTGAACACGGCGTTGCCTTCCCCCTTGGCGTCGTCGTGACCGGGGAAATAAAGCAGGGACCTTTGGAAAAAGAAGGCGCCGGCCGCGGCGAAGAGATAGCCGAACACCGCAACGTACAGGACGACTTTGAAGAAAGACTTCATGCGGGCTGGTGGAGTTCGATGACGTTTCCGGACGGATCCTCGACGAGGATCTGCTGGCCGCCAGGCCCTTTGACGATGTCGTTCCGGAACTTCGCTCCCTCGCCTTTCAGCTTGGTCACGAGGGCCGGCAGATCGTCGACCGACAGGACGAAACGGTTCCAACCGCCGCCCGGGGCGGGCTTTCGGCCGTCAGGCATCGGTTGGGCGGCCGACGAGACAGGACCGGCGAGCCATAGCGTCAAATCGCCACGGGAAACGATGGCCATCGCTGGGCCGAATTGCTGCTCCAGCTTGAAATCGAGCTTTTCGGTGTAGAAGGCGACCGCGGCCTTCACGTCGTGAACGATGTATCTAACGGATGTCACGGGTTTTTCTCCGGTGAAGGGACGCGTTGCGCGCCGGACTATAACCGGAGTAGGTCTTAAGGGGAAGAATGGAGGATCAACCAATGGCAAATCTCGGTACATCGCTCAGTTACACGAGCAACCTTTACGCAACGATCGAGTGGCGGACGGAAACGCCGCTGCACTTCGTCGACGGCATGCCCGTCCGCGAAAAATATGCAGCCGATCAAGGCTGGGACGAGCTGTTCGCGGTCAAACCCGCGAAACCCCTGGTGCGTCGCGGCGCTTCGGCCGCCGATGCCGCCACCGACCGGGAAACGCCCGCCGCCCGCCGCGACCGCGAAGCGGACGACCTCGAAGTCTAGGTCAGCAAAGCTCTGAGCAGCATGCCGAGGAGCGTCGAGTAGCCGACGCTCTTCGTATGCACCCGGCCGTCGGCGTCGATGAGGTAGTAGGTCGGATAAGCCGTGATCTTGAAGCGGTCGCGGATGTCGTCGGTCCCGCGGACGACGGGAAGCGCCTCGATCCCGGCGGTGGTCACGAACTCGCCGATGCTCGCTTCCGACTCATAGTCGAGCGCGACGGCGGCCACCTCGAGGCGGGCGGGCGACACGATTTTCCGGACCCACTGGGCGTTGCTTGCGCTCACTTTGCAGACCGAGCACCAAGGCGCGAAAAAATAGAGCAGAACGGCTTTACCTTTTTGGGTTTCGAGCGAGAACGGTTCGCCGTCCATACGCAAGGCGGTCAACGCGGGAGCCGGCTCGCCCGACGCGACCAGATCCCTCGTCTGCCAGATGCTCACGCCGAGAAGGATCAGGGCCAGAACGGCAACGTCACGGAGAACGCGCTTCTTCACGGCGCTTTCGCTGCCTTGAGTTGCTCGGCGTATAGATTGTCTTGGAAGTTCGCCTTTTTCGCGGCGGGACGTTCCTGGAGACGCCCGAGATACTGCGTGAAGGTGGCTCGCGGTTCCACGGCCTTGGTCATCATGCCCCAGCCGAGCTGGGCTCCGAGGTACAGGTCGGCGGCGGAGAACTCGGTGCCGAGCAGGTACGGGCTCTGCTTCAGCGCGTTCTCGATCGTATCGAACGTTTCGTCGTAGGAGCCGTAGCCGATGAAGCCGGGATTGTCGCAGCTACGGGCCAGCATGCGGTCGACGATCGCGGGCTCGACGCAACCCGCGGCGAAGTACATCCAGCGGAAGTAGGCGCCGCGCAGCGGGTCGTCCAGACGGGGAGCCAGCTTTTTCTCGGGAAAGGCGTCAGCGAGGTAACTGATGATGGCGCCGCATTCCGTCACGACGATGCCTTTGTGGACGATGCCGGGGATTTTCCCCATCGGGTTGATCGCAAGGTAACTCGGTTGCTTTTGGTCGCGGGACTCGAAGTTCAGGAGCTTCACTTCGTAAGTGGCTCCGGCTTCCTCGAGCATCCAGTGGACGATCCGACCCCGGGACATGGGGTTGTGGTAAAACGTGATCTTGTCGCTCATCGCGTCCGGCCTCCCAACTACT
>JAYVBB010000450.1:0-2854 GCA_043750715.1 Pseudomonadota bacterium
ACGCCTGCAGAAAATCCTGGGTGTGGAGACGTTGGCCGAGGTGTGTGAGCGGGCGGCCGACCTGTTGTTGGACAAGGTCGACAGGGTTCGGCGCGTCGAGAAGCGCCAACAAAAGACGAAGGCAAAGACCACCCCGGCCGAGAAGGCCGCAACTCCCAGAACGCCAAAAGTCGAGCCGAGAAAGCCCGGCCGCGCCCTGGCCGATAGAGTCTTCGTCGACTCGGGCATGTGCTGCACCTTCGTCTCTAAGGACGGCATCCGCTGCACCGAAACTCGCTACCTGACTATCGACCACATCCGTCCATACGCCCTCGGCGGCAAATCTACCGACTCGGCAAACCTCCGCTGTTACTGCGCCGCCCACAACCTCCACGCCGGCCGCAAATCCTTCGGAATTCCCAGCGTTCAGTCTGAACGTAGAAATTAGTTTCCTCGCAGGCGCCGCGATGCGGCCCAGACGGCTGGCCGTGCGCCACGCAGCGCGAGGCGCTGTCCCGCTCAATCTTTGGGCACGCAGCCCTTCATCGCCGCATGGGCCGGAGCACCGCCGCGAGTCCCATCTGGGGCCTCGCGCGGACGCAGTCGCCGCGCTTCACTTTGACAACGCCTCAACCAACGGCTGAATCGCTTCCTTCATACTCACCACCGCCCGATTTTTCGCGTAAGCCCGCCCCGCCATAGCCTTCGCCCGCCCCGGATCGTCGAACAACCACGTCTCTGCAAGCACCCGCGAAAAAGTCCGCGCGTCGAACGTGACGCAGTCTTCCCCAGGAACCAGGTCATAGCCTCTAAGCCCCGCGTCGCTCGTCAGAATCGGCAGCCCCGCGGCCATGTACTCGCCCATTTTGACGTTGGTGCCGGAGCCCCGCAAAGTGGCGTTCAACGCGACGTCCGCTGCGGCGAAGTACGGTTCGACGCGAGGGACTTTGCCGGTGACCGTCAGATGCGGCTCGCTCCAGCTGGCGCGGCTGACGCTGCCGACTACGAGAATGTGCAGGCGACGGCGGGCTAGCAGCTCCTCGTGGCGGCGCACGAAAGGAATCAGGAAGTCCTGGAGAGCTTCGGCGTTCGGCGCGAAGGCGGAAGCGGTGAAGAGCAGGACGCGGTCGTCCGCTTCGATCCCGAGCTTTCCCCGGATGCGGGCCCTCTCGGGTTCGAGGCCGTGAAAGCGGTCGTCGCGAAGTCCGTTCGGTACGTAGACCGTGGGCTTGCCTGGGAGGAGGCGCGCGAAGAACTCCTGATCGTCCCGCGAGCAGCAGACGAGACCCTTGGCGGCCGTCGCGGCCCGGAGCTCGATTGCCTGCATCGTGCGCTTTTGCCAGCCGCTCAGTAGATTCGCCTCGACGTTGTGGGTCGAAAGCCAAAACGGGCGCCCGGCCCTGATCGGCGCGCTGGCGAGAAACGGGAAGTCGGCGACGACGTGGTCGGCCTCGGTGAGCATGCGACGGAGCTCGCGCGGCGCGAAAAGGCGCAGCCAGGCACTGATCCAGAACGGGGGGAGGCGCAGGCGATAGAAGACCAGCTGAATCAGCGCCGTCAAGCGGTCGCGGTGGATGTGCTCAGTGATTCCCGGAGAGACGGCGACGGTTTCGGATTTCTTTCCCGCGACGTAGTCCGGCCGGCGGCCGACGAGCGAGAAGATGCTCACGGTGAAGCTGCGCTCGGCCAGATGATCCGCCAACGAGCTGGTGCGTAGCTGGCCGCCCGATTCCGCGGGGTAGACCTGAAGGCCTGAGACGATGAGGACCGACGCCATGCTCAGCCCGATCGGAACAGCTCGCCCATCTTGCGGCCGAGGATCAAGGAAGAGCCCATGATGCAGGCAGTGAGAATGGCCATCCCGACGACGCCGAGCGCGCTGGCGACCAGCTCGCCCTTACCCTGCTCGAGGAAGAGCGCGTAGATGGCTTTCGTCAGCGGATAGAAGCGGTCTTTCATGGCGAGGATCAAGCTGTCGGAGACGTCGAGCATCGCGTAGGCGAAGCACAGCAGTCCGCCGGCGATGAGGTTCGCCGTGACGAGCGGCACGGTGATTTTGCGCAGCGTGTAGAAGCGCGAGGCGCCGAACGTCGCCGACGCTTCCTCCAGCGAGGCGCTGGTCTGCTGGAGCCCCGCGGACGCCGAGCGCACCATGTATGGAAGTCGCCTGATCCCGTAGGCGATGATCAGCAGCGGTACGGGGTTGTTCAACGGGTCGAGGAACGTGTCGGTATAAGTGACGACGTAACCGAAGGCGAGAACCACGCCCGGCAAGGCCAGCGGAATCATCACGAGGCTGTCGAGGACGTTGCCGAAGGGAATCAGCTTCCGGACTACGACGTAGGCGATCAGGAGGCCCAGGATCAAGTCGAGGATCGTCGACAGGCCGGCGAACAGAATCGAGTTCTTGATGCCGATCATCGGCAGCTCGGTCTGAAAGATCATCTGGTAGTACTGAATCGAATAATGCTCGGGCAGGACGGTCATGAACCACTTGTCGCTGAGGCTCGTGATGATCACGGACAGGTGGGGGATCAGCGCGATGATCGCCGTGCCGATCAGCAGGACGTAACAGGGAATGGCTTTGACGAAGCTCAGGTCCTTTACTCCGCTCGTAACGTGGCCACGGGCCATCATCTCGTACTTTTTGCCTCCGAAGGCGAACTTCGAGAGCATGAAGATCGCGACGGTCATCATGATGACGACGAAGACCAGGGCGAAGCCGACGGGGTTCTCGTTGACGTCGGTGACCATGTTGAAAATCCGCACCGGCATCGTGTCGTGGTAGCCCGTAAGCAGCGGCGTGCCGAGGTCCGTCAGCGCCCAGATGAAGACGATGATGGCGCCCGCGAAGTAGCCGGGACGCGCCAGCGGC
>JAYVBB010000451.1:0-3987 GCA_043750715.1 Pseudomonadota bacterium
GCCTTCCTGGCGCGAGAGGAAGCGCCGCGCAGCCGCCTCGTCGACGGCTACGTGGTGCAGCCATGAGAAAAGTCCTTCGCTACCTTTTGACCGCGTTCCTGGTGCTGCTCGTTGCTGCGGCCGGCCTCTATCTCGGTCTCGTCCATCCGAACGACGCCCGCATGGGGCCGGCCCGGGACGGCCCGCTGAAACCGTTTGCAAGGCGGGTGACGCCCGTCGCGTCGCTGTTCGCGAGCCGCTTGCCGACTTCCATGGATCTCAGCCGGGAGCGGTTCGAGCAGGAGCGTGGACGCCTGGAGGCGTCGCTCCCCGGCGTGATGGTCCGCTCGCACCGCTTCACCTCTCCCTATCAGATCTACCTGCCGGTGGGCCGCTACCCGATCCGCCTCGATGCGCGCGACGCCCTCTTCATTCCCGAGGGTGCGACGGTTTCGGTGACGCCGGGCCTGGTCGGAGCGTATGAAGTGCGTTTCGCGCTGATGCCGCTCCAGGAAAGAGCCGGCGTCAAAGTCGCAACCCGGTTCGGTGGTCCGGTGAGCACGCTCGAGCTTCGCCAAAAGCGCGGCGCGCCGGACACCGACGGCAAGTGGTACAAGGCGGCCGGCCGCTACCTCGACGTCGACCCCATCGACCGGCTCGACGAATGGGATACGCAGCGGTTTCAGGTGACGTTTCAGGCGGGCGACAGCCTCCGCCTCACCTGCGAGAATGCGCCGCTCGGCTGTGCTGTGAGCGACGTCGAGTTTTACGCGGACAGCGCCCCTACCTCGAAAAACCTCCTGGTCATTCTCGTCGATACCATGAGGAGCGACGCGACCGCCGCCGGCAATGCCCCGAGGATGCAGCGCCTCGCCCAGGAATCGGTGCTCTTCGACCAGGCCCTGGCGGGCGGCAACATGACCAGCCCGTCGACCAACGCCTTTTTGTCCTGCCGCCTGCCGAGCCAGCTCGGGTCGGTGGCGTTCTCCTACGGCGTTTCCACCGAAGACCGGGAAAAGTACTACGAACACCGAAACCCGTCGTTTCCGGGCCGATTCGAAGCGGCGCGCTACGACACGGCGATGATCGGCAACGTGTCGGTGATCTCGGAGATCTACGGCGTCGGCATCAACCACGGCTTTCGGCGCCAGGTTTCGCTCGAAGTCGACGCCTACGACACGCCCGCGATCGCGCGCGACGCCGTCCGCTGGCTGGAGCGGAACGGCGATCATCCGTTCTTCCTGTACCTCCATTTCAACGGGCCGCACGCTCCGTACCGGGCGCCGCTGGCGGATCTCTTCCGGACGTTTCCGGGCGTGAACGTCTTCGAATCGTACGCGCGGACCCTGCACTGGCTCTACCAGGGCGAGGTGTCTTACACCGATCGCTACGTGGGGCAGGTTCTGGACGCGTTGAAGGACCTAGGCCTGGATCAGTCGACCGTCGTCGTACTCACGGCTGATCACGGCGATCAGCATACGAACCGGCACTTCGCGCCGAACGAAGCGGCTCCGGAGTTCACCGGAGCTTATTTCGACCACGGCGCCACGCTTCTCAACGACGAGATTCACGTACCTCTGCTCTTTCACGTGCCGGGACTCGCGCCGCGCCGGGTCAAGGATTTCGTCAGCACGCTCGACACGGGCGCGACGCTGCTCGACTACTTCGGCATTCCCGGCGCGCGCGAATGCTCCGGCCGTTCGTTGATGCCGTACCTCAGAGGGGAAGAGCCCGGGCAGCTCCGGCGGCGCGTGCTCGGCAGCGAAGGCTTCCAGGGCCGCGCGATCGTCTTCGACAACCGGTACAAATACATCCGCCTCTACGAGCCCACCGACAAGCGCGTCTACGGGCCGACTGGCTGGAGTGGCGAGAGAAAGCTCTACTTCGAGCCGGAGCAGCTCTACGACCTCGAAAGGGATCCGGCGGAAGAGCAGGACTTAAGCGAACGGCGACCCGACCTCCTGACCGCCGCGCGCGTCACCTACCACCAGCTTTACGGCATCAAGGATGCCTACGAGCTGATCGTCGAAAGCCCGACGTCGGCGCCGCTCGACGTTACCATCCCGACGGCGGCGCCCGTGCGGGTCGAAGAGGGCGGCTCCCGGGCCGTCAAAGAAGGCGCGGATACGGTGCGCCTCACGAGCGACGGAGCCCCCCGTCATCTCGTCGAAATCCACGGCCCGCTGCTCGGCGTCCCGGTCGTGCGGCTGGGCGGCCAGGAGCTCCGCGTCGAGCGCACGGCGCTTCGCTTACCTTTATCTACCGACCCGAAGGCCTTACCTTCGGAAGTCGGAGGACGCTACTCCCTGCTCGACCGGACCGGTAAAGCCGTCGCTTACATAAGACGAGTGGAAGACGACGGGCAGCAGAACCGTCGCATCTCGACGGCCAACCCGGCCTTCGAAAAGGTCCTTCGAGAATGGGGTTACTTGAACGACAAATAATGGATAAGATTGGCTGTTCACCCCATTCGGAGCAGCATGCGAAGACCGCTGGTCAGTCGGACGAGTCTTGCGCTTTGGGCGGCCGCCCTCGCCTTTGGGGCGGAGCTGCATGCGGCCGAGGAAGAGAAGCGGCAGCCGTACGTCATGTTCGGCAGCTGCGAGCTGACCCGGGACCCCGAATCGGCGGAGGGGCAGGACGATCTCGGCCTCAACGCCTGCATCAAGGGTAATGTCGGCAGCGAGATGACGTTCGTCTCGGGCACGCCTGAAGAGAACTTCTGGCTCCGCTACGCCAACGCCTACGGCGGCCTTTTCATCACGCCGTGGTTGTCATTCCAGGCGCGCGGCAAGGTGCGCGACGTCGAGCCGCTCGGTACGGCCGTCGCCGAGAACCACGACCGTTACATGGAATATGCCGCCCTGACGCTCGGCAGCCCCGTCCTTCATCACACGCGCCTCACTATGGGACGGGTCCGGTTGCCGTTCGGAATCGACCGGACGGAGACGACGGAAACTTACCAGGCCGTCGAGAACCGGACGTTCTGGGGATCGCCGCCGGACGGCGCCTATGTGACGTTCGACGAGATGCGGAACCTCCGCCTCGACCTAGGATACGCAACCAACGAACTCGTCGACGACGCCGTCGCAGGTCCGCTAGTCGGCAAAAAGCAGGAGCTGCGCGCCGGCTCCGCCCGCCTGATGGTCGACTTCTCGGCGCTAGACGGGTCCCGCCTGGTGTTCTCAGGCTACGGCGAGAACCACGGCGTCCGCCGCATGGGCGCGGGCTTCGTCACGGTGAGCCGCAAGAGCGACATGACGCTGTTCGAATTCGTGCGCCGGTTGACGACGCCGAGCGGCCACGAAGCGCCGTTCGAGCAGCTCCTTCGCCTCGCCTACGCCAGCGCCTACCGGAACGACGCGCGGTGGGTCGTCCAGTTCGACGACGAGCGGTACCGCTTCCGCCGCGGCATGGTCGCCCACGACATCCTGATTTGGAATCACTTCGACGTGCGGCTCGGAGTCACCTATCAAAAGTCCGAGGCCGGCGACGGGCTCAGGCGCTGGTACGTGACGACCGGGCTCGAGGGGCGCCTATGAAGTGGCTCCTCCCGCTGCTGCTCGCGTCGTCTGGTTTCGCCCAGGAAGCGAAGCCAAAAGACGAAGGTCAGGTCCAGATCGATTTCAGCGGCGAGGACGAGGCCGCGGCGAAGCAGGACGATCAGGCATTTTACGCGCCGCCGATCGAGTTGATCTTCCAGAACCAGGCGATCGCCAACGGCCTGGCGTCGGGCGCCGACGCGATCAACCGTTCGGTCGAGTCGCTGATGGATTCGCTCTTTTACAGCGTGCTCGACAACGAGATCAATTACTACGTCACCGACGACTACTGGCTCTCGACCACGATCAAGCGCGATCTCTATTCGACGCCGACGGGGGCGTATGTCGTGGTCGACCGCTTCCAGCTCGGCCCCCGCTACGCCAAAGAGCTCTGGCGGGTGCACGGCATTCCGATCAATCTAGGCGTCGACGGCACGGTCGAAGTGCTGCAGATCTATCTCCGGAC
>JAYVBB010000452.1:0-6439 GCA_043750715.1 Pseudomonadota bacterium
AGGTGCGTCGAGGCGAAGACGTTGAAGTAAGTCATGACGAGCACCGGCGCGATCCAGCAGGTGATCTTCGCCGTCGCGGCGAAGTCCGGACCGTAGATAATCTGGACGATCACGTCGGCGAACACCATCATCGCTATCACCAAAGGGAACGACAAAAAAAGGACGCTGCGGAGCACGTCGCGCGCCAGCGGCAGGTACTCCTCGCGGTGCTCGCGAAACGTCTTCGACATCACCGGGAAGATGCCGAGGTTCAGGATCGGCACGACCATCAGAAAGATGCCCTTCAGGCGGGACGCGGCACCGTACAGCCCGACCTCGACGTCGCCTTCGAGGCGGGAAAGGAGCGTCTGGTCGAGGTTGTTGTAGACGATCAGAAAGACATTCATCAGAAAAAACGGCAAGCTGCTCGTCACGATCTGGCGGAGCACTCCGGCCTTGAAGCCGCGGGCGATCGCGCCGCGGCGCCCGGTCGCGGCGATCAGGACGACGACGGTGAACGACTCGACGGCCGCGAAGGCGGTGACTACCAGGACGAGGCTCGACGTTTTCCAAAGGGCGAGCACGATCAACCCGACCTGGTGGACCTTCGCCACGACGTCGATCCGGGCGACGAGGTTCACCGCTTCGAGTGAGAGCAGCATCGGCTTCAGCACGGTGCGGATCAAAGTCCCGGCGGCAGCATAAATTCCCATCGCGGCGCCGAGACCCAGCATCCGGCCGTCGTAACCCAGCGCCCAGAGCGAGGCCGTCATCACTGCGAGAATCAGCACCGCGAACAGCAGCTCGAACACCATGACCGTATAGAACACTTCCCGGGCGTGGGTGGCGTTGCCCGGAATCGTCCTCTGGATGTAGGCGAAGATGCCGAGCGGCAGGATGGAGAAGAACATCGCAGGGAAGGACTCCGCGAAATAGAATTGTCCCATGAGCTCGGCGCCGAGATTCCGCGGCATGTAGGCCCGCATGAACAGACCGAGCACCAGCACCATCGCCATCGAGGCGCCGAGCTTGAAGGCGTTTCCTGCCGCAGAGCGGCGCGCGGATTCGGCCATCAGAAGCACCTCTCGAGGCCGGCCCAGGCAACCTGCCGCGCAGCTTTGCTTCCCGTTTTCAGACGCAGGTCCTCCCGTTGATACGAAAGCACTACGTCATACCGCGAGCGGTCGTCGCGCTGGGGCGCCCGACCGCCCCAGCCGATGACGAAAGTCATGCCGGTGAGCAGGGTCTCGGCGCGCGCGCCTTCGTCGACCCCGTTCAGCCAACGCTCTAGCCGTTGCTCGACGTTCGCTTCGAGGGCCGTCTCGGATCCCAGCGAAACGCGGCCCTTCGCCGACGACACGTCGCTCGCCGTGACTTCCGCGGTCACCGGCTTACTGCCGGTGACGCGCTCGAAAGCCAGCGTCGCCCGGTAGCCGCCACGTTTGTACGCGAGGGACGCGCCGCCATTCTGCGCGGAGCTGGTGCCCGCGTCGCTCTTGTAATCTTTGACTCCCGCCTTGAGCGTGAGGAGCCAGGCTTCCGACCACTCGTGGAGGCTTTGCGCTTCGGGACCACTCGCATGAATTTCCTCGCCGTCGTAAATCACCCTGAGCGCGCTGCCTCCGAGCCGGAACTTCCAAAGCGGCGTCATCTCCCTCTCGATGAAGCCGCCGCGGACGTAAGTCCTGGTCACGATCTCGCGGTCGAGTCGTGATGCCGACAGAAACATCACGAGGGAGTGCCGGGGAGTCAAAGAGAAGTAGTGGTCCGTCGCCAGGCCGGCCTGCGTATAGCGATTTTTCTGGTCATCCGTCAAGGACGCGGCATCTAGCTGTTCGCGCAGGGAAGACCGGGCCATACCCTGGGAGTCGTACGACTTGGTCAAAGACAGGGTGAGGTGATGCGTCTGCCTGGGCCCTTCGTAAGCAATGCTCGGTGTCAGCGTGCCGCCTAGGTAACGCGTCGCGCCCTCGTCCGACCGCCCCCCCTCGCCGCTCGCCGCGACGGCGAGGCTGAAATCCTGGATTTGGGACTTCTGCAGAACCGCCGCTTGGAAAACGCCCAACTCGGATTCGGATGACGCCACCCCGGGAACGTCGTGCACGGATTGCTCGTGGCGCCGAGCGGCGACGCTTACGCTGGCGCTCGTCTCGTTTCCTTCGGCGAAAACCGGCGTCCAGGAGGAGCAGGTCACGGCAAGGGCGAGGCATCGGCGAAAGGCACGAGGCCGGGACGGCAAAAGGTACTCCCTGTGATCCTGATATCTTATAATGTCCGGAGGGGACCTCCAAATTGCCGATGGCTGTGAAAACGATGCTGCTGCTGATCGCCTGCGTGCTGATCCTCGCGCTTGGTGGCTGGCTGGCCGAACGCCATTTCAGAGCCAGGGACGTCGAACTATTTGCCGGCGCCTCGTTCGTGGAGTCGGGTGGCGCCCGGATTCGCGTCAGGGTCACGGGACCAGCCGGGCGACGACCGACGATCGTGCTCGAAGCGGGTCTCTTCGACGTCGCCAGCGACTGGCATTGGATCCAGGAGGCTTTGTCGTTTCAAACACGAGTCGTCAGTTACGATCGCCCGGGAACGGGTTTCAGCGACGACTTGCCGGGAGGCAAGGACGGCCTGAGCATCGCGACGAGGTTGCGCGGGATTTTGTTACACGCGGGCGTACCTCCACCCTATGTTCTGGTCGGGCATTCCATAGGCGGATCCTATGCGACGATCTTCGCGGCGACGTTTCCTGAAGATGTGAGCGGGCTCGTGCTCCTCGAGCCGGTTCACCCCGACGAGTTCAGGCGCCAGCCGGCGGCGCAAACGTCCATCGACCTCGCGTTCTTTCAACGCGCGCAGGTGATGCGATGGCTTGCCCCGTTTGGACTGGGCCGCGTGCTCGAAGCGTTCCGAGGCTTCGGTGAAGGCCTGCCGGAAGCGGTGCGCCAGGAGACCGACGCTCTGAATGCGTCGGCTTTTCACTTGGCCGGCGTCGCCGCCGAGATCCGCGCCTTGGACGAAACGAAAAACCAGCAGCGACAGATCAAGAGTCTCGGCGACTTGCCGGTCGCCATCTTGAGCGCGGGAAAACCCGAAGGCGAAGCAACCGCAGCCTATCAGAAAATGCACCGCGAAATGCAGTCGTTGTCTTCGCGTGCATCGTGGCAAGTGTTTGCTGACGGCAACCATTCTTCAATCGTGCATGATCAAAAGGCTTCCTTGCGATCCATTGCATTGATCCAAGAAGTGTGGGAAAAAGCGCCGCATGGACCTTGAGCGACGCCAGTTGTTACAATGAAATCACACCTCTCGTTCCGCGTTCGCCGCCAAGTCCGACCGCTTCCCGTCCCCCTTATTTAAGACGAACATTTCCATGCAACGCCTTCATGCCTTCGCATGGAGCGGGCCTCTCGACCAGGCCGCGCTCCGCGTCGCGCTCTCCGATGCCTTGGGCGGAGAGGCGGGGCACGAGCTCGTCTTCTCGACGGACGACTGGCCGGATCGCGCACTCGACGAAGCGGAAGTGCAGCGACGGCTCGCGCACTTTCTCGGCACCGGACCTTTGCACGCGCGGCTTTGCCGGCAAGGCAGTCAGCGCGGATGGTTGACGCTTGCCGTCGACACGAGTCGCTTCGACGATCAAGCGGTCCAGCAGGTCGTTACCGATTGGATCACGAGTTATGCCGCGCGCCTCGAAGGCCACGAGCCTCAGCTCACTCGCCGAATTTTGACAAACGGGAAAGCGAGTAAAGACACCGCGGCGCAATCCGCCGCGCTGTACGCGAATCCGCCGGCGGAGCTTGGGCTGCTCGGGGATCATCTGCGTCCCGCTCGACTCGAAGGCAAAGCCGGTCTGGCCCGAGCGTTGCTCGACCCTGTGCTGGCACGGACGTTGGCGGAACAGGCCGACGAGCAGCGAGTGAGCTTCGAGCATTGGCTGCTTGCGGCCTACGGGACGATCCTGCACCGGTTCGGACGCCAGGAAGATCTGATCGTCGCCGCCGGCGCGCCCGTGCGCCTTTTTCCGACAGGCAGGAAGGCGTTCGCGGCCTTCGCGAAGGAAGTCGGCGACGCCCGCACGAAAGCCCTCGACCTCGGCCCGGCACCCGACGCCGTCCCGCATCAAGCCGGATTTTCTTTCCGCGACGCCCGGACTTTTCCGCGGCGGCTCGGTTCGGCGACGCTGGAAGAAACCGGCGTCAAGCAGCCCCGCGTGACGCTGGACCTGGACCTCAGGGTGGCCTGGACGCATGACGGCCTGTCGCTGACGTTGGACTACGCCGCGGAGGTGTTCAACGACGACACCGCCCAGCGCTTCCTCGGCCACTTCCGGACATTGCTCGACGACCTGGCGAAGAATCCGGCGACTCCGCTCGGGCGTTTGGAAATCCTGGACGCCGCCGCGCGCCGGCAGGTTCTCGAAGAGTTCAATCGCACCGCTCGGGCGTTTCCCACCCACCAAACGCTTCACGGACTCTTCGAAGAGCAGGCGAAGAGATCGCCTCACGCGACCGCGCTCTGCTTCGAAGACCTGGCGTTCACTTATCAAGGCTTCAACGCGGAGGCGAACCGCCTCGCGCGGCACCTGCGCAGCCTCGGGGTCAAAAAAGAGACGCTCGTCGGTCTCTGCCTCGACCGGACTCCCGACCTGATCGTCGCGGTCTACGCGATCCTGAAGGCAGGCGGCGCCTATGTTCCTATCGACCCCACCTACCCCCGCGAACGCCTGGGCGTGATGCTAGGCGACGCCGAGCTGGCGTTTCTCGTCACGTCGTCGGACATCGCGGCGAAGCTGCCGGCGCACGGCGCCCGAGTCGTCGACCTCGTGCGCGACAAGCCCCGGATCGACGCGGAGTCGCCCGAGAACCTCGAAGCCGGCGCGGACGACGCCCTTCCCGACAATCTCGCTTACATGATCTACACGTCCGGCTCGACAGGTAAGCCCAAGGGCGTGCTCGTTCCGCACAAGACGGTCGTCAACTTCCTCTACGCGATGCGCGAGACCTGCGCCTTCCGCGAGGACGAGGTCACGCTTTCCGCCAACACGATCTCTTTTGACATCGTGATCCCCGACCTGTTCCTGAACTTCGCGTTCGGCGGCACGCTCGTGCTGACGCCGCGCGAAGCGTCGCTCGACGGCAGGATGGTCGCGGATCTTCTGGTCCGCCACAAAGTCACCAACATGCTGGCGACGCCGTCCACCTGGCGGATTCTTCTCGACGCGGGCTGGGAAGGCTCACCGGAGCTGCGGATCATCGCGGCCGGCGAGGCCTTGCCGAAACCGCTCGCCGAAGTGTTGCAAGGGCTCGGCAAAAGCGTCTGGAACGGCTACGGCCCCACCGAAATCACCGTAATCGCGACCTACTACCAGGTACAGGACCTGGCCCGGCCGATCTTCATCGGCCAACCCGTGGCAAACACGAGCATCTACATTCTCGACGAGCACCTGCAACCGGTGCCGATCGGGGTGCCCGGCGAAGTCTACATTGCCGGCGCCGGCGTGACGCGCGGCTACCTGAAACGCGACGATCTGACACGCGAGCGATTCGTCGCGAATCCGTTCTCGGCCCAGTTCGGCGGCCGGATGTACAAGACGGGCGACCTCGCGCGCTTCGCACGGGACGGCCAGATCGAATACCTCGGCCGCAACGACGACCAGGTCAAGATCCGCGGCTTCCGGATCGAGCTCGGCGACGTCGAGACGGCGGTGTCCGCGCACCCGGCGATCGACAGGGTCGTCGCGATGGCTCGGGAGGACGAACCGGGAGACGTGCGCCTCGTCGCCTACTACACGACGCGGGCGCATCAGGTCGTGACGTCGCAAGATCTCCGCGCGATGATGAAGGCGGCCCTGCCGTCCCACATGGTGCCGAATCACTTCGTCGCCGTCACGGCGATGCCGCTGAATCCGAACGGCAAAGTCGACCGCCGGGCCCTGCCGCGCCCCGCTCCGGAGGCTCTCGACGCCTCGGGCTACCGCGCGCCGCGCCGGGGGATCGAAAAAGACCTCGCCGAGCTGTGGGTGGAGATACTGCGCGTGCCCCGCGTCGGCGTCGACGACAACTTCTTCGAGCTGGGAGGCAATTCGCTTCTCGCCGTCCGAATGATCAACCGGCTCAAGACCGAGACACAGATTACGATCCCGGTGTTGAAGCTGTTCCAATTTCCGACCATCGCGGGACTCTCGGCTCATTTTTCCGGCGACCCCCGGCCCGAGCCCGTGCAACGGGCGGAACTGGCACCGCGGCCGGCTCTCCGCCGCCGGCGCAGCGACGCGTCGATGCACGAAGGCATTGCCATCGTCGGCATGGCCTGCCGCTTTCCGGGAGCCGACTCGCCCGCCGAGTTCTGGCGAAACCTCTGCGAAGGCCGCGATTCGATCACGTCCTTCACCGACGAGACGTTGGATCCGACGCTCGACCCGGAGCTCGTCCGCAGCCCCAACTACGTCAAATCCCGCGGCGTCATC
>JAYVBB010000453.1:0-1885 GCA_043750715.1 Pseudomonadota bacterium
TTGCCCGTATTCAACGTCGCACCGATGACCGCGTCGCCGGCCGCCCGGCGCGCCGGGCGGGACTCACCCGTCATCATCGATTCGTCGAGCGTCGATTCGCCCTCCGTCACTTCGCCGTCGAGCGCGACTTTTTCCCCAGGCCGGACGAGGAAGTGGTCGCCGACGGCGATCTCGGCAATCGGAACTTCCCGCTCCTTGCCGTTTTCGACTTTCCAGGCCGTCTTTACCTGCAGATTTTGCAGCTTTCGGATCGCTTCCTGCGTCCCGCTCCGCGCCCGCTGCTCGAGCCAGCGCCCGAGCAGGACCAGGGTGACGATCACCACCGCGGACTCGAAATAGTATTCGTGCACGCCGCGGCTGATGTTCGCCGCCGAAGCGACGAACGCCGCACCGACGCCGAGCGCGACCAAGGTGTCCATGTTGACTCCCTGGTGGGCGAGCAGCTTGGCAGCGCGTAAAAAGAAGCCGCGCCCGGGACCCAAGAGCACGCAGGTCGTCAGACCGAGTTCGACCCAGACGCTCCCCGGAAAGCTCAGATGGAACATGCCCAGAACGAACACGGGGAGGGACAGCACGGCGCTCAGCAGGAGCTGGCGCTTGGCTTCCTGCCTCTCTTTGTCTTTGGCGGCATCTCCGGCGTGCTTTACCACCGGCTGCAGCTCGTAGCCGACTTTTCGGACGGCGGCGACGGCATCTTCCTGACGGAAATCACCGGTGATTCGCGCCTTTTTTGTCGCGTAGTTGACTTGAGCGGACGCCGCCCCGGGCACCTTCGTCAAAGCCCGCTCGACCCGCGCCGCGCAGGCTCCGCAGTGCATACCCTCGACAGTGAAGTCCATCGCCCCCAAAGCCCCTCCGCTCAAAGCCTTAACAGACTAAGGAAATTGCCGAAAAGAAGCCATGGCCAACTCCCCGCTCCTGCTCGTCCGCTCGCTGTGGTCCAAAGCCGCCTTGGCGGAGCTGTACGCGAAGCGCAAGGCCCTGAATCCTTCGGAGCAAAACCGTACGCCACTCAGCTACGGCGTGGCTCTCGTCCTGTTCGCGGCGGTGTTCTCTTACTTGATGTTCATGGCGTGGTCGCGGCAGGACGCCGCGAGCTACCTCTCCACCCGCACCGACATGGTCTTTCTCGAGGGCCTGGACGACTCCTGGCAGGAGGGGCCTCCCTGACGGTGACGGCATGGTCGCGACGACCTGGTCGTTGAAAGTGCCGCGCACCCCCTGGGAAAGACTTTCGTCCTACCAAGCTCTTGTCGTGACGCTGCCGAGCTTCCGCTTTCGCAAAGCCGACGTTGCCGTCGACGGCGTGCCGCAAGGCACGTTCTTCGACAACGCCAGGGTGACGGTCAACTTCGATCCGGCGGCCGTCGGCAAAGACGGCTTCGAAGTGTCCGCGCGCTTCGTGCTCCGTAGCGACGCGCCGACGCCGAAATTCTACGACCGTCCGGGGTTCAACCGGTTCGAGAGCAACGTCACGGTCATGCCGGCCCGTGAGCTCCGGGACTTCGAGGACTTTCTGGCAGTCGCCCGGGCCGGTCGCGGCGATCAGGTCGGAGCGACGGCCCGCGTGGCCATGGCCGTGTTCGTCCTGATTCTGTTTCTGATCGTCGACAGCTCGCCCGAGACGATGGGGCTGAGCCTGTTTTTGGGGTTCGAGGGCGTCGCGATCTCGCTGAGCCGCGGGTGGCTGCCCTTCGTCAACCCCGTCTTCGTGCAGAATTACTGCTTCCAGATGGGCGACATGTTCCGGCTCTACTTCGCGCTGCAACTGGCGCGGATGATCGACAAGCGGATCGTCTGGTGGTTCGTCGTCGGGACGACGTTGTCGATTCCCTACGCTTGGCTGCGCGTCTACGGCCCGGACTACGGCATGCAATGGCAAAAC